>NZ_JBFBEE010000001.1:308222-560564 GCF_040683555.1 Streptomyces sp. NPDC093510 | reverse complement strand
TCCGGTGGTGTGGGGATGGCGGCGGTGCATGTGGCGCGTCATCTGGGTGCTGATGTGTTCGGCACGGCGAGTCCTGGCAAGTGGGATGCGGTGCGTGGGCTGGGTCTGCCGGATGGGCGGATCGCCAACTCGCGGACGTTGGACTTCCGGGAGTCGTTCCTTGCCGCTACGGGTGGCCGGGGCATGGATGTCGTACTGGATGCGCTGGCGCGGGAGTTCGTGGACGCCTCGTTGGATCTGTTGCCGCGTGGTGGCCGGTTCGTGGAGATGGGCAAGACCGATATCCGTGAGCCGGAGCAGGTCGCCCAGGATCATCCCGGGGTCGTCTACCAGTCCTTCGACGTCATGGACGCCGGGCCGGACAAGCTCGCGGACATGTTCGCGGTACTGACTCCCCTCTTCAAAAAGGGGGCCCTGCCTCCGCTGCCGGTCCGCAGCTGGGACGTACGCGAGATCTCGGATGCCTTCCGCTATCTCCAGCAGGCCCGCCACACCGGCAAGCTCGTCCTGCGCATGCCGGTCGAGCCGGACCCGCGGGGCACGGTGCTGGTGACGGGTGCGAGCGGCGCGCTGGGCACGCTCCTGGCCCGACACCTGGCAGCCCAGCACGGGGTACGCCACCTGCTCCTCGCTTCCCGGCGGGGCGAACAAGCCCCCGGAGCCGCCGAACTCACCCGAGAAATCGCGCAGTTGGGCGCGCAAGTCACCTGGGCGGCTTGTGATGTCTCTGACCGGAAGGCGCTGGCCGATGTCCTGGATGCCATTCCCGTCGATCGTCCGTTGACGGGTGTGGTGCACGCGGCGGGTGTCCTGGATGACGGTCTGCTGGAGTCCCTCACTCCGGAGCGGCTGCGTGGCGTGCTGGCTCCGAAGGCGGAGGCGGCCCGGCACCTGGATGAGTTGACGCGTACGGCGGACCTCGCCCTGTTCGTACTGTTCTCCTCGGCCGCGGGCACCTTCGGCAACCCGGGGCAGGCCAACTACGCCGCCGCCAACGCCTACTTGGACGCCCTGGCAGCGCAGCGTCGGGCGTCCGGGCTTCCGGCCACCTCACTGGCCTGGGGCCTGTGGGACCTGGACAAGACGAGCGGCATGGGCGCCGCAAACGGCATGGGCGCCACAAACGGCATGGGCGCCCCGAGCGGCATGGGCGGCACCCTCACCGACGCCGAGCGCACGCGTATGGCCGCCTCCGGCACGGCCGCCCTCACGGGCGAGCAGGGTCTGGCCCTCTACGACACCGCGCTCACCCTCCCCGAAGCGGCCCTGGTGCCCATGCACCTGGACACCGCCAAGGTGGTCAAGGCCATGCGGCCCGGCGAGGAGCTCGATCCTCTCCTGCGGGCGCTGGTCCGCACCCCGGCCCGTCGCACCGCCCGCGCCGCCGGGCGCAGCGGTGAGGGCCGGCAGCTGGCTGACCGTCTGGCCGCGATGGACGCCAGGGCCCGTAACGACTACCTGCTCGACCTGGTCCGTACCGCCGCCGCTGCCGTTCTCGGCCACGCGGCGGGGCAGTCCATCGCCCCGACCCTGTCCTTCAAGGACCTCGGCTTCGACTCGCTGACGGGCGTCGAGTTCCGCAACCGCCTCACCACCGAGACGGGCATCCGCCTCCCGGCCACCCTCGTCTTCGACTACCCGACCCCGGACGCACTCGCCGGGTTCCTCCACGCCGAACTGCTGCCGCACGCCGACGCCGACGCCGACACCGAGGACGGCGCAGACGCGGAGGGCGAGTCCGGCTCCGCCGGTGAGCGGGCCGGAGCGCAGCCGACGGTGGGCGCCCCTTCCGCGCGGACCGGGCACGGCGGTACCGAGCCCATCGCGATCGTCTCCATCGGCTGTCGGTTCCCCGGCGGCGTCCGCTCGCCCGAGGACCTGTGGCGGCTGCTCGCCGACGGCCGTGACGCGATGGGCCCGATGCCCACCGACCGAGGCTGGGACGTGGCGGGCCTGTACGACCCGACGGGGGAGCGGCCCGGCACCACGCTCACCGACCAGGGCGGCTTCCTCGACGACGCGGGCGTCTTCGACGCGCCGTTCTTCGGGATCAGTCCCCGCGAGGCGCTGGCCATGGACCCCCAGCAGCGGCTCCTCCTGGAGACCTCCTGGGAAGCCCTGGAGCGCGCCGGGATCGACCCGCACACGCTCGCCGGAAGCTCCACCGGCGTCTTCGCCGGGCTCATCTACCACGACTACGGCAACGGCTCCGGCTACACCGGCCTCCCGGACGGCGTCGAGGGATTCCTCGGCACCGGCACCTCCGGCGGCGTGGCCTCCGGGCGCATCGCGTACACGCTCGGCCTGGAAGGCCCGGCCGTGACCGTGGACACGGCCTGCTCGTCGTCGCTCGTCGCGCTGCACATGGCCGTGCAGGCGCTGCAGCGCGGCGAGTGCGACCTGGCGCTCGCGGGCGGGGTCACCGTCATGGCGTCGCCGGACACGTTCGTGGACTTCAGCCGGCAGGGCGGGCTCGCCGTGGACGGCCGCTGCAAGGCGTTCGCGGACGGCGCGGACGGCACCGGCTGGGCCGAGGGCGTCGGCATGGTGCTCGTCGAGCGGCTCTCCGACGCGCGGCGCAACGGTCACGACGTCCTCGCCGTGGTCCGGGGCAGCGCCCTCAACCAGGACGGCGCCAGCAACGGTCTCACCGCCCCCAACGGCCCCTCCCAGCAGCGCGTCGTCCGCCAGGCGCTCACCGCGGCCGGACTGACGGCCGCGGACGTGGACGTCGTCGAGGCCCACGGGACGGGAACCCGGCTCGGCGACCCCATCGAGGCGCAGGCGCTCCTGGCGACGTACGGACAGGCGAGGACCGCCGACGAGCCGCTGTGGCTCGGTTCGGTGAAGTCGAACCTCGGACACACCCAGGCGGCCGCCGGCATCGCGGGTGTCATCAAGATGGTCGCGGCCTTCGCGCACGAGGAGCTGCCCGCGACGCTCCACGCAGACGAGCCCAACTCCCGCATCGACTGGGAGTCCGGCGCCGTCCGGCTGCTCACCGAGGCCCGCGCCTGGCCGCGCAGGGACGGGAGCGCGCGGCGTGCGGGGGTCTCCGCGTTCGGGTTCAGCGGCACCAACGCCCACGTGATCCTCGAGGAGCCGCCGGCCGTGACGGCCGACGCCACCGCCGACCACGCGGGGACGGACACCGCCTCGGCTTCCTCCGTCACGGCCTCGGCCTCCTCCTCGGCCACCCCGGACACCGGTAACGGGGGTTCGAGTAACGGGGGTTCGAGTAACAGGGTCTCGGGCAACGGGAGTTCGCGTAACGACTCCGACACCCCCGTCCCGCCGTTCACCCCCACAGCGGGCGCTCCCGTCCCGTGGCTGATCACCGGCCGCACCGAACGTGCTCTGCGCGCCCAGGCCCGCCGCCTGCACGACCACCTGGCGGGGAGCCCTGCCGACGTGTCGAGCGTCGGCCACGCCCTGGCCACCACCCGAACCCCCTTCGAGCACCGGGCTGTTCTCGTGGGCGGCGACGGTGACGGCGACGGGCTGCTGCGCGGACTGCGCGCCCTCGCGGACGGCGAACCCGACCCCGCCGTCGAGCAGGGTCTCGCGCCGGGCGGCCAGGCCAAGGCCGTGTTCGTCTTCCCCGGGCAGGGCGCCCAGTGGGTCGGCATGGCGGCCGAACTCCTCGACTCATCACCGGTGTTCCGGGCGCGGATGGAGGACTGTGCCGCCGCCGTCGACGCGTACACGGACTTCTCGCTCCTCGATGTCCTGCGCGGCGCCGACGGCGCGCCGTCCCTGGACCGGGTGGACGTCGTACAGCCCGCGCTGTGGGCCGTGATGGTGTCCCTCGCCGCGCTGTGGGAGTCCCTCGGCGTCGTACCGTCCGCCGTCGTGGGGCACTCGCAGGGCGAGATCGCCGCCGCGTGCGTCGCCGGGGCGCTCGGCATCGAGGACGCCGCCCGCGTCGTGGTGCTGCGCAGCCGCGCACTCGTCGGCCTCGCGGGAACCGGCGGCATGGTGTCGGTCGCGCTGCCCGCCGACGAACTGGCGGAGCTCCTCGGTGCCTGGCCGGAGCGGATCTCCGTCGCCGCGCTCAACGGCCCGTCCGCCACCGTCGTCGCCGGTGACCCCGAGGCCCTCGACGAACTGCTCGCCACCTGCGAGCGGGGCGACATCCGAGCCCGGCGCGTCGACGTCGACTACGCCTCCCACTCCGCCCACATGGAGCCGCTGCGCGAGGAGTTGACCGACCTGCTCGCGCCCGTGCGGCCGCGCGCTGGCCGGATTCCGCTGTACTCCACGCTGGAGGACCGGCTGATCGACGGCCACGAGATGGACGCCGACTACTGGTACCGCAACATCCGCTCCACCGTCCGCTTCGCACCGGCCGTCCGCGCGCTCGCCGCGAGCGGACACACGGCCTTCGTCGAGTGCAGCCCGCACCCCGTCGTCACCGCGGGCCTCCAGGCCACCCTGGACGCCGCCGCGGACGACGGCGTCGACGCCGCGGCGGGCGCCGTCGTCACCGGCACGCTGCGCCGCGACGAGGGCGGTGCGGCGCGGGTGCTCACCTCGCTCGGCCGCCTCGTCGCCCACGGCGTGCGCCCCGACTGGGCCGCCGTCTTCGCCGGGCGCCCGCAGGAACGGGTCGCGCTGCCCACGTACGCGTTCCAGGGCGAGCACTACTGGCTCAAGGAGACCGTCGGCGGCGATGCCGATCCGGCCGCCGTCGGCCAGGCGGCAGCGGGCCATCCGCTCCTCGGCGCGGCCGTCGCGCTGCCCGACAGGGACGGGCTGCTCCTCACGGGCAGGCTCTCCCTCGACGCACAGCCGTGGCTCGGCGACCACCTGGTGGGCGGCACCGCCGTCGTGCCCGGCACCGCCCTCCTCGAACTCGCCCTGCACGCCGCGGACGAGGCCGGCTGCGCGGGCGTCGGTGACTTCACGCTCCAGGCGCCCCTCGTCCTGGGCGAGCACACCGCGGTGCAGCTGCGCGTCCTCGCCGACGCACCCGGCGACGACGGCCGCCGCCCGGTGACCCTGTACTCCCGGCCCGCCGACGCGGAACCGGGGGACACGTGGACGCCCCACGCCACCGGCCTGCTCCAGCCGGTCGCACCGTCGGCCGACCGGACGCCCGGCGACCGGACCCCCACCGCCGACGGCCTTACCACCCCCTGGCCGCCGGCCAGCGCGGAGGCACTGGCCACGGACTCCCTGTACGAGGAGTACGCCGCCATCGGCGTCGACTACGGGCCCGTGTTCCGCGGCCTGCGCGCCGCGTGGCGCAGGGACGGCGAGATCTTCGCCGAGGTCTCCCTGGAACCGGAGCAGGCGGCCGCGGCCGCCGGGTACGCCGTCCATCCGGCGCTGCTCGACGCGGCCCTGCACGCCGTCAAGCTCGGCGACTTCGTGGGCGGCGACGTCGTGGGCGCCGATGTCGAGGGCGCCGATGTCGTGGGCGGCGACGAGAGCGCCGACGGTCCCGCGCCGAGCGGGCCTTGGCTGCCCTTCGGCTGGACCGACGTCACCGTGCACCGCGTGGGCGCTCCGGCCCTGCGCGTCCACATCGCCGCCGCGGGCACCGACGCCGTGTCCGTCACGGTCGCCGACGCGTCCGGCACGCCCGTGGCCACCGTCGGCTCGCTTCAACTGCGGCAGCTCGAGGCCGACGCCCTGGCCCGCCTCGGCGACGCGGGCGACGACCCGCACCGGGACACGCTCTTCCGCGTGATGTGGGAGCGGGTCGAGACCCCAGAGGCCATGTCCCGAGAGGCCGAGTCCCGGCAGGGTGCCGAACTCCCCGGCGACTGGGCGGTGTTCGGCGACGACCCGCTCTTCCCCGGGCTGCCCGAGATCTTCAGCCTCGACGAGCTCGACGGCGGCGGCACCGCGGGCATCGGTTCAGCGGGCATCAGTTCGGCGGACATCGGTTCGGCGGGCATCGGTTCGGCGGGCATCGGCTCCGCTCGCATCGGCACGGTCCTCGCCCCCGCGGCCTGGCAGGGCGGCGTCACGGACACCGTCACGCAGACGCTCGGTGACCTCCAGATGTGGCTGGCCGACCCGCGCACCGACGACGTACGCCTCGTCGTCGTCACGCGCGGTGCGCTCTCCACGGCGCCGGACGAGGACATCGCCGACCTCGCGCAGGCCGCCGTCCACGGTCTGGTGCGCTCCGTCCAGGCCGAGCACCCGGGACGCGTCGTCCTCGCCGACATCGGCACGGGCGTGCCGTCGCAGTCGCTCCTCGCGCGGGCACTCGCCACGGACGAGCCGGAGTTCGCGCTGCGGTCCGGTGAGGTCCTGGTCCCGAGGCTGGCGCGTACGGAACCCGCGAAGGTGACGGAATCCGTGGAGGTGACGGAATCCGCGAAGGTGACGGAATCCGCGGAGGTGGCGGAACCCACCGCGAACACGGAGCCGAACGGTGGAACCCGGGAAACCGGGGAAACGGCATCCCTGCCCGACCTGCCCGACCTGCCCGACCTGCCGACCGGCCCGGCCACCGGCACCGTCCTCGTCACCGGCGGCACCGGCGGGCTCGGCGCCCTCACCGCACGCCATCTGGCCGACCGGCACGGCGTACGCGACCTGCTCCTGGTGAGCAGGCGCGGCCCCGCCGCGCCCGGCGCCACCGAGCTGGTCGCGGACCTGGAGGCGGCCGGCGCGGCGGTGACCGTCGTCGCCTGCGACCTCACCGACCGCGACGCCGTGGCCAAGCTCCTTGCCGACCATCCGGTCAGGTCCGTCTTCCACGCCGCGGGCGTCCTCGACGACGCCACGCTGCGCAGGCTCACGCCGGACAAGCTGTCCGCCGTCCTCGCACCCAAGGCGGTGGCGGCAAGGCACCTGCACGAGCTGACGGCAGGTCAAGCCCTGGACAGGTTCGTCCTGTTCTCCTCGTCGGCCGGAGTCTTCGGCAACGCTGGCCAGGCCAACTACGCCGCCGCCAACGCTTACTTGGACGCGCTCGCCGCCCACCGCCGGGCTTCCGGGCTGCCCGCCACGTCGCTCGCCTGGGGCCTGTGGTCCGGGCCGAGCGGCATGACAGGTCACCTCGACGCGGCGGACCTGGCCCGCCTAGCGCGCTCCGGAGTCCGCCCGCTCACCCCCGAGCTGGGCCTGGAGCTGCTCGACGCGGCACTCGCGGGACGCGGCGCAGAGCAGTCCCTCCTCGTCCCGCTCGACCTCGACACGCCGGCGCTGCGCGCGTCGGCGGCCTCGGAGGGCGCGCCGGTCCCGCACCTGCTGCGCACCCTTGTCAGGGCGCGGACGGTGCACCGCGCAGCCGGCCCCGCCGCGGCGCCTGCGGGCACCGACGGCGGTGGCCAGGGCGCGGCCCTGCGGGCCCGGCTCGCGGAGCTGCCCGCCGCCGAGCGGGAGGCGGCTCTCCTCGACGTCGTCCAGTCGTACGCGGCGACGGTCCTCGGCTTCGGCGGCACAGCCGAGATCGGCGCCACCCGCCCCTTCAAGGAGCTGGGCTTCGACTCCCTCATGGCGGTGGAGTTCCGCAACCGGCTCGGTGCGGCGACCGGCGTGCGCCTCGCGGCCACGACCGTCTTCGACTACCCGACGCCGCGCGAACTGGCCCGCCTCCTGCTCGGCGAGCTCGCCCCCGAGCAGACGGCACCGGCCGGCGCGGCCGACGAACTCCTCGCCGAGCTCGACCGGATCGAGGGGCAGTGGTCGCGGGCCCGGCTCGACGCCCGGCTCGACGACGTGGACAGCGCGGGTCTCGCCGCCCGCCTGGAGGATCTCCTCGCGCGCGTCAGGAGCCACCGCGGCACAGGGGCGGACGGCGGCGACGGCACATCGGCCGCCAAGGACGCCAAGGGCGCCAAGGCATCCAAGGACACCGCGGGTGTCATGGACGTCAACGAACAGCTGCAGGACGCGTCGACCGACGAAGTCCTCGCCTTCATCACGGACGAACTCGGCATCGGAGAGAACAATGGCTGACGAGAAGCAGCTGGTCGACACGCTCAAGCGGCTCGCCGCCGAACTGCACGACACCCGCCGCAAGGTGCGGGAGAACGAGGACAGGGACCGCGAGCCCGTCGCCGTCGTCGGCATGGCCTGCCGCTTCCCCGGCGGCATCGCCACGCCTGAGGACCTGTGGGCGATGGTCGACGAGGCCCGTGACGGCCTGTCCCCGTTCCCCGACGACCGCGGCTGGCACCTCGCCCAGCTGCACGACAGCGAGGAACGCCGCGTGGGCGCCGCCGCCACGGCGTCCCGTACCGCCGGATTCCTGCGCGGCGCGGCCGAGTTCGACGCGGAGTTCTTCGGGATCAGCCCGCGCGAGGCGCTGGCCATGGACCCGCAGCAGCGCCAGCTCCTGGAGACCTCCTGGGAGGCCATCGAGCGCGCCGGAATCGATCCGGAGGACCTCGCGGGTACGCGGACGGCGGTGTTCGCGGGCGTCAGCAGCAACGACTACCTGCGCGGTCTCCAGCGCATGCCGGAGGCGGTGGTCGGGCACCTCATGACCGGCGTCGCCGCGAGCGTCCTCTCGGGCCGGGTGGCCTACGCCCTCGGGCTCGAAGGCCCGGCCGTGACCGTGGACACGGCGTGCTCGTCCTCGCTGGTGTCCGTCCATCTCGCGGCGCAGGCGCTGCGCGGCGGCGAGTGCACGCTGGCCCTGGCGGGCGGCGTCACGGTCATGGGATCGGCCGGTACGTTCCTGGAGTTCAGCCGGGCGGACGGCCTCGCGGCGGATGGCCGGTGCAAGGCGTACGCGGACGCGGCGGACGGCACCGGACTCTCCGAGGGCGTCGGCGTGCTCGTCCTGGAAAGGCTGTCCGACGCACGCCGCAACGGCCATCGGGTCCTGGCGGTGCTGCGGGGCTCCGCGGTCAATCAGGACGGCGCGAGCAACGGTCTGACGGCCCCCAACGGCCCCTCGCAGCAGCGCGTCATCCGCCAGGCACTGGCGGCGGCCCGGATGTCGCCCGCCGACGTGGACGTCGTCGAGGGCCACGGGACCGGCACGAAGCTCGGGGACCCGATCGAGGCGCAGGCGCTGTTGGCCACGTATGGGCAGGGTCGGTCGGTGGACAAGCCGTTGTGGCTGGGTTCGGTGAAGTCGAATCTGGGTCATACGCAGGCTGCTGCTGGTGTCGCGGGGATCATGAAGATGGTTCTGGCGATGCAGCACGAGTTTCTTCCGGCGACTCTTCATGTGGATGCGCCGAGTTCGCAGGTGGACTGGGGCTCGGGTGAGGTACGGCTGCTGACGGAGGCGCGGGAGTGGCGTGCGGGGGAGCGGGTGCGGCGGGCTGGTGTCTCGTCGTTCGGTATCAGCGGCACCAATGCGCATGTGATCGTGGAGGAGGCTCCGGTGCTCGCGTCGGGTGACGAGGCGTCCGTCGTACGAGAGTTGGGGGCCGTTCCGTGGGTGCTGTCGGGGAAGACGGCGGAGGCGGTACGGGATCAGGCGGCACGGTTGCTCTCGTACGTCGAGGACCGCCCCGGCATGGATCTCGTGGCGGGCGGTTTCACGCTGGCGACGGCTCGGTCTGCGTTCGCGCATCGGGCCGGTGTGGTGGCCGGCGGCCGGGAGGCGCTGCTGGACGGGCTGCGGGCGGTTGTTGATGGCGGGGCGTCGTTGCAGGGTGTGGCGTCCGGCGGCCGTGTGGGCTTCCTGCTGACGGGCCAGGGTAGTCAACGCCTGGGGATGGGGCGTGAGTTGTATGGCGCTTTCCCGGTGTTTGCTGCTACGTGGGATGAGGTGTGTGCCGCGCTGGACGTGCACTTGGATCGGCCGCTGGCCGAGGTCGTCTTCGGTGCTGAGGCTGCGGTTTTGGATGAGACTGGGGTCACGCAGCCCGCGTTGTTCGCGTTCGAGGTGGCGTTGTTCCGGCTCGTTGAGTCGTGGGGTGTCCGCGCTGATGCGCTGGCCGGGCATTCCATAGGTGAGCTGGCGGCCGCGTATGTGGCTGGTGTGTGGTCGTTGGAGGATGCGGCACGGCTGGTCTGTGCTCGGGGCCGTTTGATGCAGGGCCTGCCTTCTGGTGGGGCGATGTGTGCCGTGCAGGCCACCGAAGACGAGGTGCGCGCCGCTCTGGTCGACGGGGTCGACATCGCTGCCGTGAACGGGCCCGCCTCCGTGGTGATCTCTGGCACTGAGGCTGCCGTGGACGACGTCGCCGCGCACTTTGCTGGGTTGGGTCGGAAGACGAAGCGCCTTTCGGTCAGCCACGCTTTCCACTCGGCGTTGGTGGAGCCGATGCTGGCCGAGTTCGGCGCGGTTGCTGCGGGGCTGACGTACGAGCGGCCGCGCCTGTCGCTCGTATCGACGCTGACGGGTCAGGCTCTCTCGTACGAGGAGTTGTCGGACCCCGAGTACTGGGTGCGTCACGTGCGTGGCACGGTGCGGTTCGCCGACGCGGTGAACACGCTCACCGGGCAGGGTGTGAGCACGTTCCTGGAGGTGGGACCGGACGCGGTACTGACCGCGATGGCCGCCGATACCCTCACCGACAGCGACGCCGCGTTGGTTCCGGCCCTGCGCCGGGACCGGGGCGAGGCCCAGGCGCTGACCGAAGCGATCACTCGGCTCCACCTGCACGGCACGTCCGTCGACTGGCCCGCCTTCTTCGACGGTACGGGTGCCACGCCGGTGGACCTGCCCACGTACGCCTTCCAACACCGTCCCTACTGGTTCAACAGCAACGCGCTCCCCGCAGGCGTCGCCGCCGACTTCGGGCAGGACGACGCCGGGCACGCGATGCTGCGGGCGGCGGTCGGTGTGCCGGACGAGGACGGGGCGTGGTTCACCGGGCGTCTGTCGCCCGCCTCGCATCCGTGGCTCGTGGATCACGCCGTCGGCGGCACCGTCGTCCTGCCGGGCACCGGCCTGGTCGAGCTGGCCGCGCACGCCGGTGACCGCACGGGAGGCGGCGTACTGGAGGAGCTGACGTTGCACGCGCCGCTCGTCGTTCCCGAGGGCGGTGCGGTCCACGTCAGGGTGCGGGTCCGTGCCGACGGGACGGGTGCGAACAGGCGTGCCGTCACCGTCTTCTCGCGTGCCGAGGACGCGGGCGACGACACCCCGTGGACCATGCACGCGGACGGCGTGCTCGGCGCCGGCGCCGAGCACGACCCGGGCTTCGAGCCGACCCAGTGGCCGCCGGCCGGCGCCGAACCACTGGCTGTCGACGGCCTGTACGACGAGCTGGCCGCCGTCGGCCTCGAGTACGGACCGGTCTTCCAGGGCCTGACCGCCGCGTGGCGGCACGGCGACGACGTGCTCGCCGAAGTCGCCCTGCCCGAGGGCACCGACACCGAGGGGTACGGCATCCACCCGGCCCTCCTCGACGCCGCCCTGCACGCCGTGGCCGTCGGCGGCCTGCTGGCGGAGCCCGGACAGGGCGCGGTCTGGCTGCCGTTCGCCTGGTCGGACGTCACCGTCCACGCGACGGGTGCGTCCGCCCTGCGGGTGCGCCTGTCGCCTTCCGCCGGGCCCGCGACCGTCGCCGTTCAGGTGGCCGACACCACGGGGCTGCCGGTGGCCTCCGTCGGCGCGCTCACGTTGCGCGCCGTGCCGTTCACCGCGCTGGGGTCGCGCCCGGCGACAGCGCCCGAGCGCGGCGCGCTGTACTCCGTCGACTGGCTGCCGCTCCGGGAACTCCGGGAGTCGACGGCTGACCGGACCGCCCCGGCCCACACCGTCCTCGCCGTCCCGTCCGGCCTCCCGGCCGAGGAAGCGGTGACGTACGCGCTCACCGCGCTCCAGACGTGGCTGGCCGAGGCGGAGCACGACGGGACCCGGCTCGTCGTCGCCGTGCGCGGCGCCGTGGCCACGCGCCCTGGTGAGGACGTCACCGACCTCGGCCACGCCGCCGTGACCGGCATCGTCCGCGCGGCCCAGAGCGAACACCCCGACCGCATCGTCCTCATCGACACCGACACCGACACCGACACCGACACCGGCACCGACACCGGCACCGACATCGAGGCTGATGTCGTGGCCGCCGCCCTAACCACGGGCGAACCCCAACTCGCCCTGAGGTCGGGAGAGTTGCTGACCCCGAGACTGACCCGAGCGGCGGCGGACACCGACGCTACCGGCACCGGTGCTACCGCTACCGGCACCGACGCTACCGGCACCGACGCCACCGGCACCGACACCACCGGCACCGACACCACCGACCCCGACACCCCCGGCACCGCACCCACCCCCACCCCCTGGACCCCGCAGAGCAAGGTCCTGATCACCGGCGGAACCGGAGGGCTCGGCGCCCTCACCGCCCGGCACCTCGTCACCGCCCACGGCGTACGCGACCTGGTCCTCACCAGCCGTCGCGGCACCGCCGCCCCGGGCGCGCCCGAGCTGGTCGCGGAGCTGACGGCGGCCGGTGCCGCCGTCACCGTCGCCGCCTGCGACGTCGCCGACCGGGACGCGCTGGCCGCGCTGCTCGCGGAGCACCCCGTGACGGCCGTCGTCCACACGGCGGGCGTCGTCCAGGACGCCACGATCACCTCCCTCACCCCCGAGGGCCTGCACACCGTGCTCGCACCGAAGGCCGACGGAGCACGCCACCTCCACGAACTCACCGCAGACCGCCCGCTCGACGCCTTCGTCCTCTTCTCCTCGGCCGCCGGCGTCCTGGGCGGTGCGGGGCAGGGCAACTACGCCGCGGCGAACGCGTACGTCGACGGGCTCGCTGCCCACCGCAGGGCGCACGGCCTGCCCGCCGTGTCGCTGGCGTGGGGGCTGTGGGACCCGTCGGCGGGCGGCATGGGGGCCGGTCTGACGGGCGCCGACCTGGACCGCATGGCCCGCACGGGCGTGCTCGCCCTAGACGCGGAGCGCGGACTCGCGCTCTTCGACGCGGCGGTGGCGCGGGCCCGCACCGCGGACGGCCCCGTCGCCGCCGTGCCGCTCGCGCTCGACGCCCGGGCGCTGGCCCGCGCGGCAGGCGGCGAGGTGCCCGCCCTGTTCTCCGCGCTCGTCCGTACGCCGCCCGCGCGCCGCACGGCGACCGGCGCCACGGCCGCGGCGGCGGGCACGGGGGCCGACGCCCTCGCCCGCCACCTGGCCGGACTCGCGGGCGCGGGCGAGCGCACCCAGCACCTCCTCGACGTGATCCGCCGGCACACCGCGGCCGTGCTCGGCTTCGAGGACCGGCGGCCGCTCGACGCGGACAAGCCCTTCAAGGACCTCGGCTTCGACTCGCTGACCGCCGTGGAGTTCCGCAACGCCCTCGCCGGCGCGACCGGGGTCCGGCTCCCGGCCACCCTCGTCTTCGACCACCCGACGCCGCGCGAGCTGGCCGCCCACCTCCACCGCGAACTGGCGCCCGACGACGACCCGGGCACCGCGATCCTCGGCAGCCTCGACGCGGTCGAGTCGCTGCTGCTCGCCGGTCGGACCCACGCTGACGACGGGCTCGACCCGCTCGTCCGCGCCCGGATCTCCGTACGCCTGCAGTCGCTCCTGGCGCGCTGGCAGGAGCCGGAGGGGCCGACGGGTCCGAGCGCGGACATCACGTCGGCGCAGGCCGTGGACGCCGTCGAAGCCGCCACGGACGACGAGCTCTTCGCACTCCTGGACGGCGAGGGCTGAGCGTCGGGACGGCCGGCGACAAGAGGGCCGAGAGGCAACGACGTACGACGCAACGACGTACGAAGCATTGAGCAAGGAGAAGAACGCACCCGTGTCACCCGAAACACATTCCGAGACCGAGCACAGGCTGCGCGCCTACCTGAAGAAGGCGACGGCCGACCTGCTCCAGGCCCGCCGCCGCATCCAGGAGCTGGAGGACGGGACCCACGAGCCGATCGCCATCGTCGGCATGGCCTGCCGCTACCCGGGCGGCGTGACCTCGCCCCAGGAGCTGTGGCAGCTCGTCGGGCGAGGCGGCGACGGCATCGGCGGTTTCCCCGACGACCGCGGCTGGGACATCGAGCACCTCTACGACCCGGACCCCGACGCGCGGGGCAAGAGCTACGCCCACGAGGGCGGATTCCTGGCCGGGGCGGCCGAGTTCGACGCGGCGTTCTTCGGGATCAGCCCGCGCGAGGCCCTGGCGATGGACCCGCAGCAGCGGCTGCTCCTGGAGACCGCCTGGGAGGCGTTCGAGCACGCGGGCATCGCGCCGGACAGCGCGCGCGGCAGCCGCACCGGCGTCTACGCCGGGATCATGTACCACGACTACGGCTCCGACCGTGCCGCGCTGCCCGACGGGGTCGAGGGATTCCTCGGCACCGGCACCGCGGGCAGCGTTCTGTCGGGCCGGGTCTCGTACGCACTGGGACTGCAAGGGCCCGCCGTCACGGTCGACACGGCCTGCTCGTCGTCCCTCGTCACGCTCCACCTCGCCGCCCAGGCGCTGCGCGCGGGCGAGTGCTCGCTGGCGCTCGCGGGCGGAGTCACGGTGATGGCGACCCCTGACACGTTCATCGACTTCAGCAGGCAGCGCGGTCTCGCGCCCGACGGCCGCTGCAAGCCGTTCGCGGCGGCCGCCGACGGCACGGGCTGGTCGGAGGGCGCGGGCGTGCTGCTCCTCGAACGGCTCGGCGACGCCCGCCGCAACGGCCACCCCGTGCTGGCCCTGGTCCGTGGTTCGGCCACCAACCAGGACGGCGCGAGCAACGGCCTGACCGCCCCGAGCGGCCCCTCCCAGCAGCAGGTCATCCTGGAAGCGCTCGCCTCGGCGGGACTCTCGGGCGCCGACGTCGACGCGGTCGAGGCGCACGGCACCGGCACCCGCCTCGGCGACCCCATCGAGGCCCAGGCGCTGCTCGCGACCTACGGTCAGGACCGCCCGAAAGAACGGCCGCTGTGGCTCGGCTCGGTGAAGTCCAACCTCGGTCACACGCAGGCCGCGGCGGGCGCGGCGGGCGTCATCAAAATGGTCATGGCCCTGCGGGCCGGGCAACTGCCCCGGTCCCTGCACATCGACGAGCCGAGCCCGCACGTCGACTGGTCGGCGGGCGCGGTCGGCCTCCTCACCGAATCCCGCCCCTGGCCGGCCGCGGACCGCCCGCGCCGCGCCGCGGTGTCCGCCTTCGGCATCAGCGGCACCAACGCCCACGTGATCCTGGAGGAGGCGCCGCGGGACGGCGCCGCGGGCGACGCACCGGACAAGACACCGGACATGACACCGGACGAGACGTCGGACGAGACGTCGGACGAGACGTCGGACAAGACATCGGACGAGACGCCGACCGCGCCGACCCCCTGGCTGTTCTCCGCGCGCGGCGAAACCGCACTCCGCGCCCAGGCCGCCCGCCTGCACGCCCACGTCGGAGCGCACCCCGAGCAGCGCGTCACGGACATCGGCGCCGCGCTCGCCACCACCCGCGCGCACCTCTCCCACCGTGCGGCGGTCGTGGCCGAGGACAGGGACGGGCTGCTCGCCGGCCTCGCGGCGTTCGCCGCGGGGGACCCGGCGCCGGGGCTCGTCCAGGAGCGGGCGGGCGCGGGCCGCACCGCGTTCCTGTTCACCGGCCAGGGCAGCCAGCGCCTCGGCATGGGGCGCGAACTGTACGCCGTACACCCGGAGTTCGCCGCGGCGTTCGACGAGGTGTGCACGGCGCTCGACGCACACCTCGACCGGCCACTGAAGGACGTGATCCTCGAGGACGGCGCGGCCCTGGACTCCACCGGCTTCGCCCAGCCCGCCCTCTTCGCCGTCGAGGTCGCCCTGTACCGGCTGCTTGCCTCCTGGGGCATCCGGCCCGACCTGGTCGTCGGCCACTCGATCGGCGAATTGACGGCGGCGTACGTGGCGGGCGTGTGGTCGCTCGACGACGCCGCCCGGCTGGTGTGCGCGCGGGGACGGCTGATGCGGGACCTGCCGGGAGGCGGCGCCATGGCAGCCCTGGAGGCCGCCGAGGAGGACGTGGCGCCGCAGCTGACCGCGGGGCTGTCCCTCGCCGCGGTCAACGGGCCCCGCGCGGTGGTCGTCTCGGGGCCGGCCGCCGAGGTGGACACGCTCGCCGCGCACGTCTCGGCCCAGGGACACCGCACCAAGCGCCTCGCCGTCAGCCACGCCTTCCACTCCGCGATGATGGCGCCGATGCTCGCGGAGTTCGGCCGGATCGCGGCCGAACTGGCCTACCGGGAGCCGGTGTTGGGCATCGTGTCCGGTCTCACCGGGAAGCTCGCGGCGGCGCGGGAGCTGTGTTCGCCGGAGTACTGGGTGCGGCATGTGCGCGAGACCGTCCGGTTCGCGGACGCGGTGCGCACCCTGGAGTCCGAGGGCGCCGACACCTTCGTCGAGCTCGGCCCTGACGCGGTTCTCTCGGCACTGGTCCGCGACTGCCTGGCCACCGACGGCTCCGGCCCCGCGGCGGCCGCCGTGGTGCCGGTCCTGCGCGGGGACCGTACAGAGCCCGGCGCCGTGGCCGAGGCGGTGGCGCGGCTGCGCATGCGGGGCGCCGCCGTGGACTGGGCGGCGCTCTTCCCCGGCGCGCGGCCCGTGGACCTGCCCACGTACGCGTTCCAGCGGCGTTCCTACTGGCTGCCGTCGGCGGGCCGCGCGGGCGGAGCGCCGGTCGCCGCGGTGCCGTCGGCCCCCGACCCCGAGGAGGCCGGGAAGGACCTGACCGGGACCTTGCGCGCCGCGGTCGCCGACGCGGCCGACGACGAGGCCAGGGAGGCCCTGCTGCTCGGCTTCATCCGCCAGGTGACGGCCGACATCCTGGGCCACTCCTCGACCGCCGAGGTCGAGCCGGACGCCGAGTTCGTCGACCTCGGCTTCTCCTCGCTGCTCGCGGTGGAGTTCCGCGACCGCGTGAGCAAGGCGGTGGGACGTCGGCTGCCCGCCGCGCTGATCTACGACTACGCGACACCGGAGGAAGTCGCCGAGTACCTGCTCGAAGAGTTCGAAGAGTTCCAAGAGTTCGAAGAGTTCGCAGAGCTCGACGAGTCGAATTCGTGAACGTACAAGCACAGCACGACGTGCGAGCGCAAGACAAGCAAGAGACGGAGACACACCCCATGGAATCCACGGCAACCCGCACCGCATGGTCCGAGATCGGCGGAAAGGGATCCGGAGACCTCGTGCTCGCGGTGGACTTCACGGCCACCGGACGCCCGGACGCCCGCTTCGCCGACCTCGTCGAACTCTCGGCGACCGACCGCCCGGTGTGGGAGTCGATGCCGCAGGCGATCGCCACGGACATCGGCCCCGGCGGCGCCGTCTACCTCGACCGCTGGACCGAGGAGATACGCGCCGACGGCCGCCGCGTGGGCGCCGTCCTCGGATTCTGCGCGGGCGCGGTCTTCGCCGCCGAACTCGCCGACCGCATCGCCGCATGGCAGGACGGTGCGCCCCGGCTGCTGCTCTTCGACCCGGAGAAGGCCAACGCGGTCGGCCTGTACTGGCAGTTCCACCAGTCCATCGCGCTCTTCGAGGGCATCCTCGGCGCCGACGCGGTGGCCCGGGCCGGCGAGGCGGGGCGCACGGCGCTGGACGCGGGCGACGGCCTGCGTGCGCTCGGCACCACGCTGGTCACCCTGTTCAAGGAGGTCAGCGAGCCCGCGTTCGAGCAGCTCGACCTCGACGAGGAGGACCGCGCGGAGTTCACCGACTCGTTCACGGCGTTCGTCGCGTACGTCGTCGCGGCCGACGAACTGCCCGCGCAGGGCTCCTGGGCCAAAGCCACCGCCTTCTCCTCGGCGACGCCGCACAGCGGTCTGAACCCGCTGCGCGACAAGCACCCGGACGGCGTGGCGGGCCCGGCGGGCATCGTCGCGCGGGAGCTGCGCTTCGACTGCGACCACCCTGACCTGCTGCGCGACCCGGAAGCCGCGAAGGCGTTCAACGAGCTGATCGCGGACGGTGAGTGAATGTTCCCCGCACCCAGCCGCAAGGGCACGGTCCCGTTCCGCGGCCACCGAACCTGGTACCGGATCACCGGTGATCTGTCGAGCGGCCTGACACCGCTGGTCGTCGCGCACGGCGGCCCCGGCAGCACGCACGACTACCTGCTGCGGCTCACCGAGTTCGCGGCCGACGGCCGTCCCGTCATCCACTACGACCAGCTCGGCAACGGCGGCTCGACACACCTGCCGGACCACGGCGCCGACTTCTGGACCGTCGGCCTCTTCCTCGACGAGCTGGACAACCTGCTGAGCCAACTCGGCGTGGCCGACGACTACTTGCTGTTCGGCCAGTCCTGGGGCGGCATGCTCGGCGCGGCCCACGCGGCGCGCCGCCCGGCTGGCCTGCGCGGCCTGGTCATCGCCAACTCGCCCGCCTCGATGGTGCTCTGGCGCCAGGAGTGCGAACGGCTCAAGGACGAGATGCCCGCCCCGCACCGCGAGGCGCTGCGCCGCCACGGGGCGACGGGCGACTTCGACCACCCGGAGTACACACGGGCGGTGTACGCCTTCTACGGACGGCACATGTGCCGCGCGGACCCGCTCCCCAGGGAGGTCGGCGCCACGCTCCTGGAGCTCCAGAGCGACCCGACGGTGTACAGCACGATGAACGGCCCGAACGACTTCCACGTCATCGGTACGCTGCGCGACTGGTCGTTGATCGAGAGCCTGCCGCGGATCGAGGTCCCGGTCCTGGTGATCTCCGGCCGGTACGACGAGGCGACACCGCTGACGGTCCAGCCGTTCCTCGACCACGTCCCTGACGTGCGCTGGGAACTGTTCGAGGAGTCCAGCCACATGCCGCACGTGGAGGAGCCCGCGCGCTTCGACGCGGTGCTCGCGCGGTGGCTCGACGAGCGGCAGCGGGACGGCCGCCGGGGAGCTGCGACGGCGTGAGGAGAAGGTGCCGCGGTGTGCCGGGGGAGACACACCGCGGCGGCTCAGGGGGAGGACACCGCGCCGTGCGGCACCGGCTGCGCACGGTGCGGTGTCCTGTCGTCGCATGCCGCTCACTCCTCCTCGGCGCGCTGACGCGCTTGCCGGGGCATGAGGAACGCGCACACGAACGCGGCGCCGAACGCGGCCGTCACGGCCCACATCGTGCGTTGCACGGCGTGGACGGGGCCGGAGTCGGCGAGACTGAAGTAGAGCGAGCCGAAGACAGCGGTGCCGAGCGCGTAGGCCAGCTGCTGAATGGCGTTGAGCGTGCCGGACGCCGATCCGGCCTCGTGGTCGGAGATGTCGCCGAGCGCGATGGATATGAAGGGCGCCATGAGCAGCCCGAGTCCCAGGCCGGTCACCAGCAGGCTGGGTGCCAGCTCCCAGCTGGTGGCGTCCAGACCGGAGCTCTTCGCCGCGGCCGCCATGGCGACCATGCCCGCGCCGGTGACGACGAGGCCCGCGTGCAGCGTGCGGCGACCGTACTTGGGTCCGAGCCAGGCCCCGGCGAGGCCGGCGCCGACGGTGGTGCCGATCGACCACGGGACCAGGGTGAGCCCGGTGTGCAGGGCCGTGTATCCCAGGGACTGCAGGTAGTAGGTGGTGGCCATCGTCATGCCGGAGAGCCCGGAGTAGAAGGCGACGCCGACGACGAGCGAGGCGACGAAGGCCCGGTTGCGGAAGAGGGTCGGCTCGATGAGCGGCGCGCGGCCGGTGCGCACCCGGCGCCGCTGGCGCCGCCGCAGATGCAGGGCGAAGACGACGAAGGCGGGCAGGGAGAGCGCGAGGAGCACGAAGATCCACGGCGGCCAGTCCTGATCGTGGCCCTGTACGAGCGGATACACGAGCAGCAGCGTGGCCACGGAGACCATGACGGCGCCCATGATGTCGAGCCGGGTCACGTTCCGGGACTTGTTCTCCGGCATGGTGACGACCGACGCGACGAGCGCGGCCACGCCGACCGGAGCGTTGATGAGGAAGATCATGCGCCAGCCGGAACCGAAGAGGTCGGCGCTGGTGATGATGCCGCCGAGGACGGGCCCGAGCACCGTGGCGAGGCCCATGACGGGGCCGAACGCGGCGAACGCCGCGGACCGCTGCGAGGGCGGGAACATGGACCGCAGCAGCGCGAGACCCTGCGGCGCCATCAGCCCGGCCGCCGCGCCCTGCAGACACCGGGCCGCGATGAGCATGCCGGGTCCGGTGGCGAGCGCGCTCACCACGGAGAAGACGGTGAACCCGGCGATGCCGATGTTCAGCATGCGCTTGCGGCCGACGATGTCGCCGAGGCGGCTGCCCGTGACGAGCAGCATGGCGAAGGCGAGCGTGTAGGAGGCGGCGGTCCACTGCATCTGCGCGGACGAGGCGCCGAAGTCCTCCTTGATGTAGGGCGCGGCGACCTGGACGATCATCGTGTCCAGCATCTCGAGCGCCCCGGTGGCGAGGATGACGGCCAGGCCCCACCAGCGTCGGGGATGGCCCTGCTCGGCGACCCCGGCCTCGGCTCCGGTCTCCGCTCCGATCCCCGCTCCCGCTCCGGCGGGCTCCCCGTCCGGGGAGTCACTGCGGACGACGGAGGTGGGGACGGTGTCGACGAGCGCGTGGTCGGTCCTGCCCTCGGCGGTCTCGGCGGTCTCGGCGGTCTCGCCGGCCTCGGCGGTCTTGACGGTCTTGTTTGTCCTGTCTTCGGAACCGGCTCGGTTCTCGGTGCCGGTACCGGCACCAGCACCAGCACCGGACTGTGTCGGTGGTCGAGTCGCCATGCCCCTCCCTCGTCTCCCTCGCCGCGTGGCCGGTCCCGATCACTTCGTCAGGTGACGCTGGCGGGCGGTCTCCGGGTAGCGCATGGTGAAGCGGATCGGGATGACGAAGCCGAGGACGCTGACGATCGTGCGGGCCGTGGAGGCGTCGGGGTTCACGTGCTGGATGACGGTGTTGATCACGCCGGTGGCGGTGAAGGCGGCGGCCCAGGCGGCGGTGATCACGTTGTTGACCTTGCGGAAGAACGGGCTGTTCCAGTGCTCGGCGGGCACCATCGTGCGGGCGATGCCCGCGGTGAACGGCTTGCCGATGAGCAGCGAGCCCCAGGCGGTGACGGCCAGCCACAGCGAGGAACCCGGCTGGTAGTAGTCCTGCAGCCAGCTGTGGTCCGACTGGACGGCGGCGAGGGCCGCCACGGCCGCGAAGTAGATCACGGCGCTGACCTCGATGACGGCGGCGTCCCAGGGGCGTCCCTGCGACCGCTGCATCGCCATGATGGCGACGGCGACCACGAGGCCGATCAGCGCTATGGCGGGCAGGTCGATGGTGCCGCCGAGTACCGCGACGGCGATCCACGGAAGGAAACTGCGCAGGTAAGCCATGGGGTGCTTGCTCCTCGATTCGGTCCCGTTCGGCGGCCCTGTGCCATCGACGCGCCGGGACATTCCAATCTCGACACGTCGATAGTAGATAGTCCAGTATCGACATGTCAAAGGTGATCTGTTGAGGGATTAGGATGAGCCGTATGAGCCTTCGTCACGCACTACTCGGACTGCTGGCAGAACGACCGGGCAGCGGATATGACTTGATCAAGACCTTCCAGGTCTCCCTGTCGAACGTGTGGCCCGCCACGCAGAGCCAGGTCTATACGGAACTCACACAGCTGGAGAAGGCCGGCCTCGTCGAGGTGGTCAGCGAGGGCGCCCGCGGCCGCAAGGAGTACGCGCCGACGGACGAGGGGCGCGAGGTGCTCCGCCACTGGCTCCTGGAGACCAAGAACGAGCCGGAGGACCGCCAGCGCAACGACGTCCTCCTGCGCGTCTTCCTCCTGGGGACCGTCACTCCGCAGGAGGCGGAGTCCTTCATGAAGCGCCGCGCCGAGGTGGCCACGCGCATGCACGAGGACTACGAGAAGCTCGGAGAGCTCGAATGGGGCGCGCAGCCCCTGGAGATCTACGGCCGGATCATCCTCGAATGGGCTCTGCGCTTCACGGAGATGCAGCGGGAGTGGAGTGAGTGGGCCGCGGAGCAGATCCGCGCCTCGGCCGAGGGCTCGGAGCAGCCGGAGGGTGGGGACGACCTGCCGGAGCGGTCCGACGGGCCGCGCAAGTAGCGGCTCGCACGGGCAGTTGACAGTTCGGGTCAGTTCTCAGTTCAGGCCGTAGGCCAGGAAACAGGAAAAAGGCCAGGCCGGATCTCACCCGGCCTGGCCTTTTTACGTCGCCGACGTGAGTCGGCGGCGGCGACACTGCTTCGTGGACGCGACGTAGGCGTCAGGCGTCTGTGTGTGAACGTACGACGGTGAAGGCCGCACCCTCCAGGTCGGCGACCGTCGCCATGCGCCCGAGGTTGCCTTCCCTGGCCGGCTTGATGACATGGCCCCCGAGTTCGAGGACCCGCTCCACCGCCTCGTCCACGTCGGCGACTTCGAAGTGCGTCATCCAGTGGGGGCCCCGGTCGCGCGGCAGTGACTGGCCCACTCCGTGCACGGACGCCACAGGACGGTCGTCCACGCACAGCGTCACGTAGTCGAAGTCGGCCGAGACGACCGCCTCCACGGTGCAGCCGAAGACGTTCTGGTAGAACTTGACGACGCTCGACGTCTCCAGTGTCACCAGCTCGTTCCAGGTCGGCGTGCCGGGCCTGCCGACCACCGCGGTGCCCAGGTGGGCCGCCGCCTGCCAGATGCCGAACACGGCGCCCATCGGGTCCGACGCGATGGCGAGCCGCCCGGCCTCACCCGCGTCGAGCGGGCCGACGCCGACGGTGCCGCCGCAGTGCCGCACGGCCTCAGCCGTCGCGTCCGCGTCGTCCGTGGCCAGATAGGGCGTCCAGGCGATGCGCAGCTGACGGCCCTCCGGCAGCTGCCCGATACCCGCCACCTCCTGGTCGTCGAGCAGCGCCCGCACGTACGGGCCGAGCTGCTGCGGACCCGGCCGGAACTCCCACCCGAAGAGTGACCCGTAGAACTCCTGGGTCGCGGGCAGATCATGTGTCATCAGACTCACCCAGCAGGGCGTACCGAGCTTGTCCCGCAGACCGGTCCACGCACCGTCCCGCCGTACTTTCCCGAAGGGCTCCGACGAGCTCTGTCCAGGGGAGACCCCATTCGCCCGCGCCTCGGTCATCGTCACCCTCTCCTCGGTCTTCGTGCGACCGCTCAGCTCTGTATTCGAATGTGCATACGGCGCCGCGCTGTCCGGCTTCCCGCGGTAGATGCCCGATTTCCCGCTTCTCATCCGTGACGCGCGCTCGCTCCGACCCGTCCGTCATCCGTACGGGCCGTGCATGGTTCCATACGCCCCGTGGTCGGGCGTCGTCCGGCGGTGCAGGGTAGCCGCACCTTGGCGACACGACCACCCCGTACGCAAGGATGGGGCCATGAATGCCATCATCTCCGCATCCGAACTCGCGAGCGAGCTGGCGGGCGGGAATCCGCCGGTCGTGCTCGACGTCCGCTGGCAGCACGCGGGCTCCCAGCGCTCCGCATACGAGGAAGGGCACATTCCGTCGGCTGTCTTCGTCGATCTGGACGCCGACCTGGCCGGACCCGCGGGTTCCGGTGGCCGGCACCCCCTGCCCGACGTGGACCGATTCGGTGCCGTGATGCGGGCGGCCGGGGTCTCGCAGGACCGGGACGTCGTCGTGTACGACGGTGGCCAGAACTGGGCGGCGGCACGCCTGTGGTGGATGCTGCGCTGGACGGGTCACACGTCCGTCCGGGTCCTCGACGGTGGCATCGGTTTCTGGACGGGTCCGCTGGAGCGGGGCGCGGGTACGGCGCCGGCCGAGGGCTCCTTCGAGCCGGCGCCGAACAGCACGGACCTCCTGGACGCGGACTCCGCCGCGGCCCTGGCGCGCTCCGGACTCCTCCTGGACGCCCGCGCGGCCGAGCGCTACCGCGGCGAGGTCGAGCCGATCGACCGCGTGGCCGGTCACATCCCGGGCGCGGTGTCGGCACCGACCACGGAGAACGTCGAGGCGGACGGCCGCTTCAGGCCCGCGGACGAGTTGGCGGTCCGCTTCAAGGCGCTGGGCACGTCCGGCACTTCGGAGGTCGGCGTCTACTGCGGCTCGGGAGTCTCGGGCGCCCATGAGGTGCTCGCCCTCGCGGTGGCGGGGATTCCGGCCGCGCTGTACGTCGGCTCGTGGTCGGAGTGGTCGGCCGACCCCTCGCGTCCCGTGGCGACGGGGCCGGACCCGCAGTAGGACGGGGCCGGTCCTCGCACCCGTCGGGTGCGAGGACCGTGGCCCTGCGTCCGGTTACTCCTGCTTCTTGCGGCGCGTGCCGAAGACGATCTCGTCCCAGCTGGGCACCGCCGCGCGGCGGCCCGGCCGCACACCGTCGGCCTCGGCCTGACGGTCCGTCGAGCCGACGAGACGGTCGCGGTGGCTCGCCACCGCGCGCGGCATGAGTACGTCGGCGTAGGCCGCGCCGGCACCGGCGGAAGCCGCCGGGGGCTCCTCCGAGTCCGGCTCCTGCTCGGGCTCCTCCTGGGCGGGCGGCGGCAGTTCCGTGGTGGTCGCGGCCGTGGGGCGCTCGGGCACCACCATGTCGCCGCGGAAGCTGGGCACCGCCTCCAGGAGGCTGGTCAGGGAGTCGCGCTCCTGCTCGGCGACCGCGGAGGCCGCCCCGGTGCTCTCCTCCGGCGGGTCGGCGGGCGGAGCGGGGATGCTCGGGCGGTCGAGCTGCCGGTCGAGGGCACGGTCGAGCGGCCGGTCCGCGGGGCGGTCCCGGGGGAGCCGCGCGATGCGCGGCACGAACGGGAAGCTGGGCTCGGGCGCGGAGATGTCGTCCGTCTCGCCGATCAGCGAGCGCGCCTCGTCGTCCACGGCCTGGACGAGCCGCCGGGGCGGGTCGTACGTCCAGCACGCGGAGTGCGGCTCGGTCGCGACGCGGTAGACGAGCAGGACTTCCCAGGTGCCGTCGTCGCGGCGCCAGGAGTCCCACTGGACGGTGTCCTTGTCGACGCCCCGCAGCATCAGCCGCTCCTGCACGGCCTCGCCGAGCTGGGGGCCGGTGTTCTCGCCGGGGCGGCGTACGGGGGTTTTCCTGGCGCGTTCCGCCATGAAGGCGCGCTCGGCGAGCACGGGTCCTTCGAAGCGGCGGACGCGATCGACGGGGATGCCCGCGAGCTGGGCCACTTCTTCCGCGCTGGCGCCCGCACGTATCCGGGCCTGGATGTCGCGCGGGCGGAGGTGGCTCTCCACCTCGATCTCGATCTGTCCGAGTCGGGGCCTGTCGCCGCGGACGGCCGCACGCAGCCGCTCGTCGATCGGAAGCGTGTACTCCGTGCTGTCCGCAGCCTTCAGCACCAGCCGTGTGCCGTCGTTGCTGACGGCCACGACACGCAGTTCGGGCATGGGGACCTCCCGGGTGGTGCCTGCCGACGTCACGTGCGTCGCTGCTTCCGCTAGTCGAGTGTGGCCTGCCCGGGTGCAGCCTGCCACAACCTTGCCGATTTGCCCGGCGTGTCGGGCATGGGCCCTGGCTCGCCGTTATGGCACGGTTACCATTTCGCAACGCTAAGTGACGACGTTCGTCACCCTGTGAAGCGAGCCCCCCACCCGGCGGTCCTGGAAGGCCCCGGGCACCCTGGCGGGAGACCGGACCCAGGGCTCGCAACAGTACTCCATTCGGGCCACGCGGGTGGACCGCCGCGCCGCCGAAGTTCTCGTGGGGGAGGGCAGTTGACGGACACTGACGGGCGCTGGCGGGCGCCGACGGGCATTGACGGGCGCTCCCGCTCTCCCGTCGCGCCCGCGCGCGGGTGGCGCACTTCACGGAAAAGGCGGAAACGGAACTAATCGCTTCGCCCATACGTCCCTGTCTCGTGCAGTCAGTCGAGAAAGGCGTGAAAGGCAGGTAAGGGTCGGAGATGCGTGAAAAGCCGGATTCCGGCAAGGAGTCGAAGGACCAGGAGGAGCCGGAGGAGAAGCGGCGCCTCGATCTGAGCGTGCCGCAGGTGGCGGGCAGTGCCATCGCCGCGGTCGTGGCGGCCAAGCTCGCCTCGAACCTCGGTGTCTACGGGACGATCCTCGGCGCCGGCGTCGTCAGCGCGATCGCGACCTGTGGCGGCACCGTCTTCCAGCACTTCTTCAAACGTACGGGCGAGCAGATACGTGACGTCACGGTGCAGGCCAAGCCGAAGGCGCGGCAGGTACCGGTGACGCCCGACGCACAGGTGCCCGAGACGTTCAGAACCGCGACCCACACGAGAGCCATGGGCGCGACCGGGCCCGTGACCACGACGTGGGGGAGACCACAGCCGGCCGGCACGGATGCCGACGCCGACGCGACCACGGTGCTGCCGGCGGCGGAAGACGCTGATCCCACGACGGTGCTGCCCTCCGTGGCGGCCGGGCTCGACGCCGACGCCGACAGGACCCAGCTCCTCGGGACCGTGGACGCCGCGCAGTTGGACGCCACACAGCTGTTGCCCAGGGACGACGCCACGCGCGTGCTCCGCACCGAGGGTCACGTCCCGGCTCCGACGACCGCTGTCGAACCGCCGCTCCCGCCGGACGAGTTCACCGAGGGCACCACGCACCGCGCGCGTATCCGCAGCTGGAAGCGGCCGTTGATCGCCGCGGCCGTCGTCTTCGGTGTCGCCATGGCGGGGATCACGACGTACGAGGTGGTCTCCGGGGAGGACTTCAGCGGCGGCAAGGGGACCACGATCGGCAACGGCTTCTCGGGCCGCAACTCCTCTCCGGAGAAGCCGTCCACGCCCTCGGTCGAACCGTCCGGTCAGCCGTCGGACAACGGCACCACGGGGACGGACGAGGGCTCCGGGCAGGGTGACGGAAACGCCTCGCCGGACCCGAACGGCACCGGAGGCGAGACCCCGGGGAGCGGTCAGGGCAACGGAACGGGCAACGGCACCGACTCCGGTTCGAAGGGCGACCCGGACAGCGGCACCGGCACGGACCCCGACAAGGACAAGGGCACCGGCTCCGGAGACGACGGTTCCAAGACGGACCCGACGCCCACGCCGACCCCGACGCCCACTCCGTCGAGCGGCACGGGCACCGGCTCGGACGGCGACGCCCAGCAGGGCGGGACCCCCTCTCCGTAGAGGGCGGTTCAGTCGCCGAGGACCCGTCGCAGGTAGTCGTTGCCGAACAGGCGGTCCGGGTCGAGGCGGTCGCGCAGGTCGGTGAACTCGCCGAAGCGGGGGTACGCCTTGGAGAAGTACTCCGCGTCGCGCGTGTGCACCTTGCCCCAGTGCGGCCGCCCCTCGTGCGCGGTGAAGATCCGCTCGGCGGCCGTGAAGTACGCCTGGTACGGCGTGCCCCGGTACATGTGGACGGCGATGTACGCGCTCTCCCGGCCCGCGGCCGTGGAGAGCGCGATGTCGTCCGCGGGCGCCGTGCGGACCTCCACGGGGAAGCTGATCCGCAGCCGCGAGCGGTCCACCATCGCCCTCAGCTCGCGCAGGGTCGGTACGAGGGCCTCGCGCGGGACGGCGTACTCCATCTCCATGAACCGCACGCGGCGCGGGCTGGTGAAGACCTTGTAGGGGATGTCCGTGTACGTGCGTGCGGACAGTGCCTTGCTGGAGATCTTGGCGATGCCGGGTATGGCCGCGGGGACGGCGCGGCCGAGGGAGTTGACCACCTGGAAGAGGCCGTTGGAGAGCAACTCGTCCTCTACGAAGGCGCTGATCCGGCTGGGCGGCGCCGCCGGGCCGGGGCTGCGGTTGTTGCGCTTGGTGGTGCAGTTGCCGGTGTGCGGGAACCAGTAGAACTCGAAGTGCTCGTTCTCGGTGACGAGCGCGTCGAAGTCACCGGTGACCTTGTCGAAGGTCATGGGCTCCTCGCGGGCCGTGAGGAAGAAGATCGGCTCCACGGCGAAGGTGATCGCCGTGATCACGCCGAGCGCCCCGAGCCCGATGCGGGCGGCGGCGAAGACCTCGGGGTTCTCGTCGGCGGAGCAGGTCAGGACCGTGCCGTCCGCGGTGACCAGCTCGAGGCCCTTGATCTGGGCGGCGATCGAGGCCGACTCGCGGCCCGTGCCGTGCGTGCCGGTGCTGACGGCCCCGGAGACGGTCTGCTCCATGATGTCGCCCATGTTCGTGAGCGACAGGCCCTCACGGGCGAGCGCCGCGTTCAGGCGCTTCAGCGGGGTGCCCGCCCCGACGGTGACCGTCCCCGCCGCACGGTCGATGCTGCGGATGCCCGCGAGCAGGTCGGGGCGTATGAGAACGCCGTCGGTCACGGCGGTCGCCGTGAAGGAGTGCCCGGAACCGACCGGCTTCACCTTGAGGCCGTCGTCCTTGGCGCGGCGCAGTGCGGCGGACAGTTCGCCGACCGACGCGGGGGTGGCCTCCCGGACCGGCCGAGCGGTGACGTTGCCCGCCCAGTTACGCCACGTCGCTGTGCTCTTCCCGCTGCCCGTGCCCGTTCGCGTGCTCATGCGGCCCTCCCCGTTGCGGCACCGGCCTCTTCAGCCGGCGATACCCAAGGAACCCGACCGCGACCGCGACGGCTCCGGAGACGCCCGGCACCCCGTACCCGGCATCCGAGCCCGCGGCGTCGATGACCCAGCCGGCCGCGGAGGAGCCGAGCGCGACGCCGACCGCGAGCCCGGTGCTCACCCACGTCATGCCCTCGGTCAGTTTCGCGCGTGGTACGTGCTGCTCGACGAGGGCCATCGTCGTGATCATTGTCGGTGCGATGGAGAGGCCCGCTACGAACAACGCCACGGCCAGCAACGGAAGGTTCCCGACCAGTTGAAGCGGGATCATACTCACGGCCATCGCACAGACACCCAGCAGCCATCGGGGGGCCGGCGCCCCCTTGAAGTGCAGCAGCCCGAAGGCCGCTCCTGCCAGGCAGGAGCCGAGCGCGTAGACCGCGAGGACCAGGCTCGCCGCGGACTTGTGGCCCTGGTCCTCCGCGTACGCCACGGTGACCACGTCGATCGATCCGAAGATCGCGCCGGTCGCGACGAAGGTGAGGACGAGCACCTGAAGGCCCCCGGAGCGCAGCGCCGACTCCTTGGTGTGGTGCTCGCGCGGGTGCGGCACAGGCTCGGTGGCCCGCTGGGCCGTCAGCCAGAAGACGCCCACGGCGAGGAAGGCGCCCGCGAGCAGCGGACCCGCCTCGGGGAACCACACCGTGGACAGACCGATCGAGATGATCGGCCCGAAGATGAAGCAGACCTCGTCCACCACCGACTCGAAGGAGTACGCGGTGTGCAGCTGCGGGGTGTCGCGGTACAGGACCGCCCAGCGCGCCCGGATCATCGAGCCGACACTCGGCACACAGCCGACCAGGGCGGCGAAGACGAACAGCGACCAGTCGGGCGCCTCGAACTTCGCGCAGAGCAGCAGCCCGGCGACCGCGGCCAGGGACACCAGCGTCGCGGGCCGCAGCACACGCCGCTGGCCGTGCCGGTCCACGAGCCGGGAGATCTGCGGCCCGATCGCCGCCGCGGACAGCGCGACCGTCGCCGACAGCGCGCCCGCGAGGCCGTACCGCCCGGTGAGCTGGGACACCATGGTCACGATGCCGATGCCCATCATCGACAGCGGCATGCGGCCGAGGAACCCGGCGCCGGAGAAGGCCTTGGTGCCGGGGGCGGCGAATATGGCGCGGTAGGGGCTGGGCACGAGGAACTCCGCGGAGGCGCCGGAGCGGCTCCGCGAGGAGAGGCTCCGGTAAGGCGTAAAGATGGCTGATACAGCTTACGGCTCCGGAGGGGTCGGCGGCACGGGGATTTTCCGGTCGGCGGAGGCCGTTTTCCGCCTGTCAGTGGCGGGTGGCAGGATCGGAGACATGTCCGATGCGCTGGATCCCACTCCGTACGACGCCCTGCTGCTGCTCTCCTTCGGCGGCCCCGAAGGCCCGGACGACGTCGTCCCGTTCCTGGAGAACGTGACGCGTGGTCGCGGCATCCCCAAGGAGCGGCTCAAGGAGGTGGGGCAGCACTACTTCCTGTTCGGCGGGGTCAGCCCCATCAACGACCAGAACCGCGCCCTGCTCGACGCCCTGCGCAAGGACTTCGCGGAGCACGGCCTGGACCTCCCGGTCTACTGGGGCAACCGCAACTGGGCGCCCTACCTGACCGACACCCTGCGCGAGATGGTCACCGACGGCCACCGCCGCATCCTCGTCCTGGCCACCAGCGCGTACGCGTCGTACTCGGGCTGCAGGCAGTACCGCGAGAACCTCGCGGACTCCCTCGCCGTCCTGGAGTCCGAGGGCCTGGAGCTGCCGAAGATCGACAAACTCCGGCACTACTTCAACCACCCCGGCTTCGTACGCCCCATGATCGACGGCGTCCTGAAGTCCCTCGCCGACCTCCCCGAAGACGTGCGGGCGGGCGCGCACCTGGCCTTCACCACCCACTCGATCCCGAACGCGGCGGCGGACACCTCGGGCCCCGTCGAGGAGCACGGGGACGGCGGGGCGTACGTCAGGGAGCACCTGGACGTGGCCCGCCTCATCGCCGACGCCGTCCGCGCGGAGACCGGCGTCGAGCACCCCTGGCAGCTCGTCTACCAGTCGCGCAGCGGAGCCCCGCACATCCCGTGGCTCGAGCCCGACATCTGCGACCACCTGGAGGAGCGGCACGGCGCGGGAGCGCCGGCGGTGGTCATGGTGCCCATCGGTTTCGTGTCGGACCACATGGAGGTTCTGTACGACCTCGACACCGAGGCCGAGGCCAAGGCGGCGGAGCTCGGCCTTCGGGTGCGCCGCTCGGCGACCGTCGGCGCCGACCCGCGGTTCGCCGCCGCGATCAGGGAACTCGTCCTGGAGCGGGCCGCCGCGGAGAGCGGCACACCCGTCACCCCCTGCTTCCTCGGTTCCCTCGGCGCGAGCCACGACCTGTGCCCCGTGGGCTGCTGCCCCGCCCGTGCCCCGAAGCCCGCGGCCGCGGGCGCCGACAGCCCGTACGCGTAAGGACTCTCCAAGGTGACCGCTGTGACCGACGTGAACGACCTCAAGGCAGAACTCCTCGCCGTCGCCCTGGAGGCCGCGCACCGCGCAGGGACCTTCCTGCGCGAGGGCCGGCCCGACGACCTGGGCGTCGCCGCCACCAAGTCCAGCGCCGTCGATGTCGTCACCGAGATGGACATCGCCTCCGAGAAGCTCATCACCGACTTCCTCGCCGAGCGCAGGCCCGCCGACGGCGTGCTCGGCGAGGAGGGTGCGAGCTCCGAGGGCAGCAGCGGCGTCCAGTGGGTCGTCGACCCGATCGACGGCACGGTCAACTACCTCTACGGACGCCCCGACTGGTGCGTGTCCATCGCCGCCCGCAAGGACGGCGAGACGCTCGTCGGCGTCGTGCACGCCCCGATGCGCGGCGAGACGTACAGGGCGGTCCTCGGGGAGGGCGCCCACCTCGGCGACCTGCCCGCGCGCGTGCGGCCCGCGCCCCCGCTCGACCAGGCACTGATCGGCACCGGCTTCGGATACGTCGCCGAGCGCCGGGCCCAGCAGGCCGAGGTGGCGCGCCACCTGATCCCGAAGGTCCGCGACATCCGGCGCGGCGGGTCGGCCGCGATCGACCTCTGCGACGTCGCGGTGGGCCGCCTCGACGCGTACTACGAGCGGGGACTCAACCCCTGGGACTTCGCGGCCGGTGACCTCGTGGCCCGGGAAGCGGGCGCGCTGACCGGTGGCCGCCCCGGAGAGCCCCTCTCGGGCGACCTGGCCATCGCGGCCCCGCCCGCCCTCTTCGCGACGCTCCAGGGCCTCCTGGAGGACTTCGGCGCCTGGCACGACTGAGCCGTCCTCGCCCACGGACCGAGCTGTCCGGGCACACAGAAGGGCCCCGGCACCTCGTCCACAGGTGCCGGGGCCCTTCCGCTCATGTCCTGAGGCGTCGGTCAGGCCTGCAGAGCGCCCACCTCGACGCCGTGCTCGGCCGCCAGGCGGTGGAGGTCCTCCAGCTCCGCCAGCTCGACCTCGGCAAGGAAGTCGTCTCCCGTCTCACGTGCCTTCGTGAGGTCGGACTCCGTGGCCTCTATGCGCTGCAGGAGACCTGCGGTGAATGCGTCCATGGTTGCGCCCCCTCGGCTGGGTCGTGGGTCGATGGCACGGGGGTGTGCCCTCAAAGAGTGGGGCGATCACGTCTCAAGCCGCTCTGGGAAAGCGGTTCGTGGCGCGCCACATACAAAGCGTGATCGCGGGTGTAAGGCCGTCCTCCCCTGGGTCCGTTCCGCAGAAACCTCAACCGGCGGAGAAAATCCCGCATTCCCGCGGTCCGCTGCCGATGACAGGCCGTCTTACAGCCGGTTTACGGCCGAAAGGGGCAGGATGGGGGCCTACCCCCAGACAGACCTGCCCGCAGGGGCACAGAGGAAGGACAGCGACGTGCGCGTACTCGTCGTCGAGGACGAGCAGCTGCTCGCCGATGCGGTGGCCACCGGACTGCGCCGGGAGGCCATGGCAGTCGACGTCGTGTACGACGGAGCGGCCGCCCTGGAGCGCATCGGTGTCAACGACTACGACGTGGTGGTGCTCGACCGGGACCTCCCGCTCGTCCACGGCGACGACGTCTGCCGCAAGATCGTCGAGCTCGGCATGCCCACCCGCGTCCTGATGCTCACCGCGTCGGGCGACGTGAGCGACCGTGTCGAGGGCCTGGAGATCGGCGCCGACGACTACCTCCCCAAGCCCTTCGCGTTCAGCGAGCTCACGGCACGCGTGCGTGCCCTCGGACGGCGTACGAGCGTCCCGCTGCCGCCCGTCCTGGAGCGCGCCGGGATCAAGCTCGACCCCAACCGCCGCGAGGTGTTCCGCGAGGGCAGGGAGATCCAGCTGGCCCCCAAGGAGTTCGCCGTCCTCGAAGTGCTGCTGCGCAGCGAGGGCGCGGTCGTCTCCGCGGAGCAGCTCCTGGAGAAGGCCTGGGACGAGAACACGGACCCGTTCACGAACGTCGTCCGGGTGACCGTCATGACCCTGCGCCGCAAGCTCGGTGAGCCGCCCGTCATCGTGACGGTGCCCGGCTCCGGCTACCGGATCTGATCGGCGGTGGCCGCGACCCCGGCGCCACCAGCCGCGCCCCCCAAGCCGACCTGGGACCCGAGGAAGGCCGAGCCGCCGTTCCCGTGGCTGCGCCCGACCATCCGCATACGGCTCACGCTGCTCTACGGCGGCATGTTCCTGATCGCGGGCATCCTGCTCCTGTCGATCATCTATCTGCTCGCCGCGCAGGCCCTGAACGTGGGCAGTGACCTGCCGTTCAGGGTCACGGGCAAGTCCACGGTCAGCAGCAGCACCTGTACCAACTTCCAGGGGCTCCCGGAACACCCCACGGAGGTGCAGCTCAACGCCGCGCTGAACGAGTGCGTCAACCGGATGCGCCAGAGTGCCCTCGACAACCTCCTCAGCCGGTCGCTGCTCGCCCTGCTCGGCCTCGCCGTGATCGCCTTCGCCTTCGGGTACGCGATGGCGGGCCGCGTGCTCTCGCCGCTCGGCCGGATCACGCGCACCGCCCGCAGGGTGGCCGGCACGGACCTGACCCGCCGCATCGAGCTGGACGGCCCGGACGACGAGCTGAAGGAGCTCTCGGACACCTTCGACGAGATGCTGGACCGCCTGGAGCGGGCCTTCACCGCCCAGCAGCGGTTCGTCGGCAACGCGTCGCACGAGCTGCGCACGCCCCTGGCGATCAACCGCACGCTCCTGGAGGTCCACCTCTCCGACCCGGGGGCGCCGCCCGAGCTTCACCAGCTCGGCAAGACGCTGCTGGCCACCAACGAGCGCAGTGAGCAGCTCGTGGAGGGCCTGCTGCTGCTCGCCCGCAGCGACAACCAGATCGTGGAGCGCAAGCCGGTCGACCTCGCCGAGGTCGCCGACCGCGCCGTCGACCAGGTGCGGGCCGAGGCCGACGCCAAGGGCGTGGAGATCCGCGGAGAGCGCGCCCCTGCCGTCGTGCAGGGCAACGGCGTCCTCCTGGAGCGGATCGCCCTGAACCTCGTCCAGAACGCCGTCAGGTACAACGTGCCGGACGAGGGCTGGGTCGAGGTCACCACGGAGGCCCAGCACGGTCAGGCGGTCCTGGTGGTGTCGAACACGGGTCCCGTGGTGCCCGCGTACGAGATCGACAACCTTTTTGAGCCGTTCCGGAGGCTGCGGACCGAGCGGACGGGCAGCGACAAGGGCGTCGGGCTTGGCCTGTCGATCGCCCGGTCGGTGGCGCGGGCCCACGGGGGCCGTATCATCGCGGAGCCGCGTGAGGGGGGAGGCCTCGTGATGCGAGTCACCTTGCCCCTCTGAGATGCTGGCGCGGACGCGCCGACGTGTTCGCTCTGCGCGAAATTCCCAAGGGTCCACCCCGGGGAAAAAGTGTGCGATCGATCACAGAGGCGATTTTTCGGCCATCTACTCTCCGTGATCGTGAAAGTCGTCGGAAAGCCGGGAAAATCCGGGTTTTCGGGGGTCTTGATCACGGGAAGTACACGGGGTGGCGCCCGTGGAGTGCGACATTCGGACCGTGTACGGTCCGATCGCCATCCAACCCGAGCACCTCTTCGGAGGTGCGGTTGGGTGTCGATTGAGTAACAGACCTTGATGTGAGGCAAAATCTCCGCCTCGGGTCGGGCACAAGTCCGGCCTCTCACGCGTTACGTGCGCTGGAGACACCGCAGACACCCAGAGGGGGAGAGCGACATGGCAACGGACTACGACACCCCACGCAAGACCGACGATGACGTCAACGAGGACAGCATCGAGGAACTCAAGGCACGTCGGAACGACAAGTCGACGTCGGCCGTAGACGTCGATGAGTTCGAGGCCGCAGAGGGCCTGGAACTGCCCGGCGCGGACCTTTCCAACGAGGAGCTCGCCGTGCGCGTGCTCCCGAAGCAGCAGGACGAGTTCACCTGCATGAGCTGCTTCCTGGTCCACCACCGCAGCCAGCTGGCCAAGGAGAAGAACGGCCAGCCGATCTGCCGCGACTGCGACTGAGGCGGGGTCGGCCGTGACTGGCTCGACCCCGTCCAGGAAGCGCCGCTTCCGCAAGGGCGGAGCGGACGAGGCCGGCGTCCCGGACGCCGGCGTGCGTGACGACGGGCGAGGCTCTTCCACCACCGGAGCAGCCTCGCTCGAACCGGCGAACGCCCTCGAGGCGGTGCCGGACGCGACGGCGGCGGACAAGGCCCCCAGGACCGACCGGAAAGCCGGTGGGACATCCAGGATCGGCCGCGTTGCCGCCGTCACGCACGGGGTGAAAGAAGGCGTGCGCAAGGGCGGGCGCGGCGCCAAGGCCGGCATCGGGTATCTCGCCGACCGGCTCATCGAGAACGCCCCGCGGATCCCGGTCCGCGATCTCGCGACCCTCCGCAAGCAGTTCCCGGGCCTCGGCCCCGAGCAGCTCGCGGACAAGCTCGTCGCGGGCGCCGCCAACGCCACGTCCACCGTGGGCGCGGGAGTGGGCGCCGCCGCGATGATGCCGGTGCCGCCCGCGATGCCCGCCGAACTCGCGGCGGAGATCACCGGTGTCGCCGCCATCGAACTGAAGCTGATCGCCGAGCTGCACGAGGTCTACGGACGGCGGCCCGACGGCAATCTGAAGCAGCGCAGCACCGAATATCTGAACTCCTGGTCACAGGAGCGCGGCGTCGACGTCTCGAAACCGGCGACCTTCAACGCCGCGCTGGGCGGCCAGATGAAGCGGGAGCTGCGGCAGCAGATCATGAAGCGGATGGTCCGGAACCTGCCGAACCTGATGCCCTTCATGGTGGGTGCCGCGGTCGGGGCGGTCATGAACCGCCGGGACACCAAGAAACTGGCGGCCCGCATCCGGCAGGACCTCCGCAAGACGCAGGTCCCGTGGGACGCGCTGCCGGAACTGCCGCCCCTCGACAAGCCGGACAACCCGCTGCGCATGGGGGACACCCCCAGGGAGCTGGGCCGCTGATCTACGCAGCGCTCTGCCTCACCGTGTCCAGCGCCTTCGCCAGTTCCTCCGGGTGCCGCGTCGAGACGTACACGTACGGCGTGGGGTCCTCGGGGTCCGTGATGTTCACGCGCAGTGCCGTGGGGATGTAGGCGCGCAGCAGCATGTACGCGCGCGGGTCGGCCTTGTAGGTGCGCCAGGCGCGGGTCTCCTCGCCCGTCAGGACCTCCGCGTCACCCAGGGCGGACACCGGGATCTTCGCGTCGCCCGCGACCAGTGAACCCGCCACCACACGGATTCGTACAGCGCCGTACGCGCTGGTGACGACGGCCGCCACGGCCGTGCCGCCGACCAGGCCGCCGAGGAGCGGCAGCGTGCCGAACGGCAGCAGGATCAGGGCCATCGCGACGCCGACCAGGAGAGAGGCGAACCACCACGAACGGGGCGCGGTCAGGCGTTCTTCGTAAGGCTGCATGGAACCAAGCTTGGCACGGTGCGGTTGCCGCGCTGACGCGGAGGTAAGGTCTGCGCCTGTGAGTGGTACATCTGCAGCTCTGACGCCCCCGGCCGACGCGATAGCGCCCGTCCGCCACCCCGACGCACCCGCCCCCGGTGAGCTCATCGGAGCCCACTACGAGCACTGTTTCGGCTGTGGCGAAGGGCAGGCGCACGGACTGCACCTCGCGGCGCGGGCAGGCGAGGGCGTGGCCATCACCGCCGAGTTCACCGTGCGCGAGGCGCACCAGGGCGCTCCGGGCCTCGCCCACGGAGGTGTCCTCGCCACCGCGCTCGACGAGACGCTGGGCTCGCTGAACTGGCTGCTGCGCGTGATCGCCGTGACCGGGCGGCTCGAGACCGACTTCGTGCGACCTGTGCCGCTGGGGACCGTGCTGTACCTGGAGGCCGAGGTCACCGCCGTCGCCGGACGCAAGATCTACTCGACCGCCACCGGGCGGATCGGCGGACCCGAAGGGCCCGTCGCGGTCCGCGCCGACGCCCTCTTCATCGAGGTGAAGGTCGAGCACTTCATCGACAACGGCCGCCCGGAGGAGATCCAGGCCGCCATGAACAACCCGGACCAGGTCCGGCGTGCCCGCGCTTTCGAGGTGAACCCGTAATGCCCTCCCAAGAGCTGAACGTACTGATCAGGCGCGTCGACCCCGACGTACCACTGCCCGCCTACGCGCAGCCCGGTGACGCGGGCGCCGATCTGCGGACGACGGAATCCTGCGAGCTCGCGCCCGGCGAGCGTGTGGTGCTGCCCACCGGAGTGTCGATCGCGCTCCCGGAGGGGTACGCGGCCTTCGTGCACCCCCGTTCGGGGCTCGCGGCCCGCTGCGGTGTCGCTCTGGTGAATGCCCCGGGGACGGTGGATGCCGGGTACCGTGGAGAGATCAAGGTGATCGTGGTGAATCTCGACCCGCGCGAGGCCGTGCGGTTCGAGCGCTTCGACCGGATTGCCCAACTGGTCGTCCAGCAGGTCGAGAAGGTTCGCTTCCAGGAGGTGGCGGAGCTTCCCGCATCGGCGCGGGCCGAGGGGGGCTTCGGGTCCACCGGTGGCCATGCCGCCGTGGGCAGCGGCTCGGGCGTGAGCTCGGGCGAACAAACGGGTGGGAATCGATACGCATCGGTCGTATCCGACCGGGAAGGACAGTGACGTGTTCGGACGTCGCAAGAAGGACAGTGCCGCCGAGGACGCGGCGGGCGCGGACGAGCAGGTCGACGGCGTGAACAGTGCCGAGTCCGCCGACTCCGCTGACGCCGGCGCCGCGCGGTCGCGGGTGAGGCTCGAGCCCGAGCCCCGCCCCGACGGTCCCTGGGACCTCTCGGAGGTCCGTGAGCCGGGCGAGGGCCGTGTGGACCTCGGCGGGCTCTTCGTGCCCGGTGTCGAGGGCATGGAGCTGCGGGTGGAGGTCGCGGGCGACGCGATCGTCGCGGCCACCGTGGTGCTCCAGGACAGCGCCATCCAGCTGCAGGGCTTCGCCGCCCCCAAGAAGGAGGGCATCTGGGGCGAGGTCCGCGAGGAGATCGCCTCGGGCATCACCCAGCAGGGCGGCGTCATCGACGAGGTCGAGGGACCCCTCGGCTGGGAGCTGCGCGCCCAGGTGCCGGTGCAGCTGCCGGACGGCACGGGTGGCGTGCAGGTCGTGCGCTTCATCGGCGTCGACGGCCCGCGCTGGTTCCTGCGCGGCGTGATCTCCGGGCAGGGCGCGGTGCAGCCGCAGGCCGCGGGGCTCCTGGAGCAGATCTTCCGGGACACCGTCGTCGTGCGCGGCGAGGGCCCGATGGCGCCGCGCGACCCGATCGTCCTGAAGCTGCCGGACGACGCGCAGATGGTCGCCGAGGGCAGCGTGCAGCAGGAGCAGCAGGAGGGCTCGCGCTTCTCCGGAGGCATGGGCCAGCTGCAGCGCGGCCCCGAGATCACCGAGGTTCGCTGACAGCCGCTCAACTGGTGGGTGGCCCGCAGAGGTTCCGGTTCGTCCGGACCATTGCGGGCCACTTTCGCGTACGCCCATACTGTGCCGGTCACTCGGGGGGAGACCGGTGCGGTGAGGGGACGACGCCTGCCCGCGGCGGTGCGGGGGAGCCGGCACCACGGACTCGTGCTGGGGGCGGCCGGTCTCGCCGTGCTGCTCGCCGCCACCGTGCTCGCCGCCTTGGCGGCGCTCTCCGAGAAGGCCGTCGAGGGCGGTGTGCAGCGCAGGCTCGCCGCGGACCGGGATGCCGTGGTCGAGGTCGCGGGTCCCCACCGGCCGGACGGTGCGGGGACGTTGGACCGGAACGTACGTGCCGCTCTCGACCGCACGTACGACGACGTACCCCACCGCACCTGGTCCGCGCTGCGGGCGCCCGCAGCCCGTAACGACGAGCTCGCCGTCACCGAGGCCGCGGGCCGCCCCCGCGAGGACGCCACCGTCTCCGTCGTCGCCCTGGAGGGCGTGGAACGGCACGCCTCGCCGACGGCCGGGCGGTGGCCGCGTCCCGGCAGCGGGGCGGTCGAGGCCGCGCTGACCGAGGTCCTCGCCGCGGAGCTCGCCGTGCGGCCGGGCGACGGGATCACGGTGCGGGGCGCGGACGGACGCCCGGTGACGATGCGGGTCGTCGGGTTGTACGCCGCGGAAGGGCGTGCGCCCGCGGTCTGGGCCGCGCTGAGCAGCACGTTCGGGACACCCGACTCGATCGCGGTCGTCCCGCGCCGGGCCTTCGCGGGCAGCGGCGGCCTCGCCGGGGACGCCACGGCGCTGTGGCTCGGGGTGCCCGGGACGGGCGGGCTGAGGCTCGGGGACATCGGGCCTTTGGAGGAGCGGGTCAAACGGTTCGCGGGCAGCGACGCCTCGCGTTCTGTGCTGGGAGGTGCGGGTGGTGGCGGTGGGCAGGAGGGGAGCGGTGAGGGTGACCGGGGCGGAGGGGATGTCCGGGCCGGGGAGGTCGGCGGGGGTGATCTGACGCTGTCGGGCGGGCTGCGCAGGGCGCTCGACCGGCTCACCACGCCGATCGCGGTGGCCCGCGCCGGGCTCTACGTCCCCGCGATGCTCCTCGCCGCGCTCGCCGTGGCCGCCCTCGTGCTCACCGCACGGCAGCTCGCCGAACACCGCCGCCCCGAGCTGGTGTTGCTGGCCGCACGCGGCGCGGGCACCCGCCGGATCGCTCTGTCGACGGCCGCGCAGTGGGCCTGTGTCGCGGTGCCCGCCGGGCTGGCCGCGCCGTTCCTCGCGGGGCCACTGCTCCACGTACTCGAAGGGGCCGGGCTCATCGGGGGCGATGTGCCCGCGTCGGCGGCGACCGTCCTGGGCTGGTCGGCGGCCGCGGCAGCCCTCGGTGTGCACGGCCTGGCGGTGCTCGTCCCGACCGTGCGGTTCGTGCGGGACCGGTGGGCGGTGCCCCGGCGGCGTCCGCGTCTGCCGTTGCGGCTACGGCTGCGAAAGGCCGGGTCTCAGGGCGGCGCGGGGGGAGCCGGTGGCGTGAGGGGCGTGAGGGGTGTGAGGGGCGTGGAGGGCCGTCTCGGCCCGGAGCTCGGGGGAGGGCATTGGGGGAGGTTCGGGGCCGATCTGGCGCTCGCCGCCGTCGCGGTGCTCGGCTGGCTGCAACTGCGGCAGTACCGCTCGCCGGTGACCGGCGGCAGCGGCGTCGACCCGGTCCTCGTGCTCGCGCCCGTCGCGATGACCGTGGCGGCCGCGCTGCTCGTCCTGCGGCTCCTGCCCCTGCTCGCCCGTGTCGTCGACCCGCTCGCGCGGCGCGGCCGCGGCCTGGTCCTGCCGCTCGGCGGCTGGCAGCTCGGCCGGCGCGCGGCCCTGCACGCGGGCCCCGCCCTGGTGGTGACACTCGCCCTCGCGGTCGCCGCGCTCAGCAGCACGGCGCTGGCCGTCCTGGACCGGGGCGACCACGACCAGGCCGCCTTCCAGGTCGGCGCCGACCTGCGGGTCGAACCGGGCGACGGAGTGCCGCCCGGCGAGCGGCGCGCCGCGTACGAGGCGTTGCCCGGCGCCGAGTCCGTCACGCCCGTGGTCACTACGGAGGGGTACGTCGGCCAGGACGCGGTGGCCGTCACCGCCCTCAACACGGGGCGCGGGCCCGTGCCCTTGCTGCGCGGCGACCTCGCGGACCGGCCCGTGAGGGAGCTCGTGACGCCGCTGGGGAAGGGAATCCCCGAGCATGGGCTGCCGGTGGGGCGGGCCGGGCAGGGGGCGAAGCGCGAGCTGCCGCTCCGCGTGCGGCTGTCCGCCGACGGCGGAGGCACCGCCGTGCCCGTGCGGCTCACCGTCTTCTTCGAGGACGGCGACGGCCTGACCCACACGAGCTCCGTCGTCATCGAGGAGGGCGGCGCCAGGACCGTGCCGCTGAAGGTGACGGCGCGCGGTGACGGCGTACGCATTGTGCAGATCGATCTGAGCATGGCCGGCGAACGGGTGCGCAGGACGTACCGGCTGACCGTCGATCAGGTGCCGGGGCTCTCGCGGGAGGCGCGGTGGCGCGATCTGCGGGCGGACCGGCCCGACCGGCGTGCGGCGGGGTGCCCGGGGAGCGCACGGGAGCGGGAAGGAGAGCGGGGGCGCGAGCGGGGGCGGCGGTCTTCCGGGGAGGCGCCCGGGCCCGTCCTCTGCGCCGACCGCCCCGGACGCGGAAAGCTCATCGACGCGGTGCTCCGGGGGCCCGACGGGCGGCTGAAGTACCCCACGTGGAACGTGCGGCTCGGCACGGACCGCGCCAAGGGGCGTCCCGCCGCGCCCGCGCTCGCCGGCGACGCGCTGCTGGCCTCCGGGGCGGTGCGGGTCGGGGACACCGTCACGGTGCGGGGGAGCACGGGCGGCAGCGCGCGGGTCGAGATCGTGGGGCGGATCGCGGCGGTGCCGGGGGTGCCGCGCGACCGGCCGCGGCTGCTCGCCGACTCCCGTGCCGTGGCCGCCCAATGGGTCCTCGGCGGAACGTTGCCGGGGGCTGAGAGCGCCTGGTGGGTGGGGGTCCGCGGCACGGACGTGGCGGCGGCCTCGGCGGCTTCGGCGGCGGTGCGGGCGGACCCACGGCTGGGGCGCGCGGTGGACGTCCCGCTCGTCCGGGAGCAGCTGGCCGACGACCCGCTGCGGCGTGGGGCGCGCGGGACGCTCGTGCTGTGCCTGGTGCTCGCCCCCGCTTTCGCCGTCATCGCGTTCGCCCTGCACACCGTCCTCTCCGCGCGGGCCAGGCAGCGGGAGTTCGGGCTGCTGCGGGCGCTCGGGGTGCGTCGGGGACAGCTGGCGGCGTACTTGTGGACGGAGCAGTTGGCGCTCGCGGGGGTGGCGGCGGCGCTCGGCACGGTGCTCGGCGCCGCGCTCGCCTCACTGATCATGCCGGTGGTGACGGTCGACGCCGAGGGCAAGCCGGTCTTCCCGGACCTGACCGCCTCCGTGCCGTGGCTGCGGGTGGCGACGACGGCCGGGCTGACCACGACGGTGATCTGCGCGGTCGTGACCTTGGCCGCGCGAATCCTGGGCCGGGTGGACCCGGCGCGGGTGCTGCGGGCGGGGGAGGAGGGGTGAGGGGCGCGCTGTTGGGGGCGGGGTGGCGTGCTTCCGGCCGGCCCGGTCGTGGGAGCGGCGGTACTTTCGGCCGGCGCGGTCGTGGGGGGCGGCCAGGGGGGGCGTGGGAGGTGCTGAGGCCAGGGGCGGTGTTGCTCGCGGGGTGGGGCGGCGGTGCTTTCGCACCGGTCCGGGCGCGGGGGCGGTCGTGGGGTGTGAGTGGGGTGTGAGGGGTGCCGGGGGCGAGGGCGGCAGTGCTTTCGACCGGTGTGGTCGGGGAGTCGGCTGTGGGGTGTGAGGGGTGTCGGGGCGGGGGCCGAGGTGGGGGCGTCGGTGTTCGTGGCGGGGGCCGAGGTGGGGGCGTCGGTGTTCGTGGCGGGGCGTGGGGGTGGTTGTGAGGTGTGAAGGGTGGCGGGGTGTGCCGCTGATGGTGGGGCTCGGGGTGTTGATCGGCGTGCTCGTGGCCGTCGCCGCCGCCGGTCCCGGGCTGCTCGGGCGGCTCGGCGGGGACGCGTTGGCGGGCCGCTTCGAGCAGGTGCAGCGCGCGGCGCCCGGTGTGGTGCACAGCGCGCGGATCGATCCGGAGCAGCCCCGCCCCGGCGAGGAGAGCGACCTCGGGGCCGACCTCGCGCGGTACGCGACCACCCTGGAGAACGCCGCTCCGGCCGCACTGCGCGGCGCCCTCGCACATGATGCGACCCGGATCGAACTGCCCACCGTGCGAGGGGACGTGGCGGGCGGCGTCTCGCTGTCCCTGGTGTACGCGTCCGACGCCCCGGGCCGGCGCGCGTACGTCGCCGGGCGGGCACCCCGCGAGCGGGGACAGGTCGTGGAGCTCGCCGTGTCCGAGCGGACCCGCGCCGAGCTGCGGCTGCGCGTCGGGCAGCGGATCGGACTACAGGGCGGCGCTCTGGAGAACGTCCACGCGGTCGGGCAGGTCGTCGGTGTCTACCGGGCGACGGGCGGCGAGAGTGATGGAGAGGACGGGACCGCGCGGCTGTGGAGCGAGCGGCCCCTGCTGGCCCGCCCGTTGCCCGGCACAGGCGTGGCGCGCGCCACCCCGGACGTCGGCGCGCTCATCGCACCCCGTGGCGCCGAGATCCTGCAGAACCAGTCGAACGCCGAGCTCACCGTCGAGTGGAACATGCGGCTGCACCTTGAGGAGGAGGCGGCGGCCCGCTTCGTGGGGGAGCGCGGGGCGCGGGAGTTCCAGCGGCTCATGGCCCGCTACCCACCCGCGGCCAAGGACGCCTTCTGCGACATCGAGACGTACGGCGGAAAGTGGTGCGTCCTCGGAACGCATGCCGCCACCGAGCTGGAGAGCGACACCGAACTGACCGACACCTTCGAGGAGTTCCGGGACCAGTGGCGGCAGGCGAGCGTCGTGATGTCGTTCGCGCTGGCCACGTTGCTCGGCGTGGGGTTCGCCGCCGTCGTCGTGACCGCGCTGCTGGTGGTGCGGCGACGGCTCGACGCCGACCGGCTCCTGCGGGCGCGCGGGGCGTCGGCCGCCGGGCTCGCCCTGACCCGCGCGGCGGACGGCGCGCCCGCCGCGGTGCTCGGCTTCGGCGCGGGGTGCGCGGCCGCGGCGACGGTGCGGGGAAGTTCGCCGAGCTCACCCGCGTACGGCGAAGGGCTGGTCGTCGCCCTTCTCTGCTGGCTGCTGCTGCCCGCCCTCACGTGGTTCGCGGTGCGGGACCGGGTGGTGCCGCGAGAGGGGGAGAGGGCATCGCGTGGCGCCGGGCGCCGGATCGTGGCGGAGGCGCTGGTGCTGCTGCTCGCCGTGAGCGGGGTCCTCGCGCTGCGGGCACGGGGCACGGAGGGGGAGTCGGGGCCGGACCCGCTGCTCGCCGCGGTGCCCGTGCTGCTGGGGCTCGTCACGGTCGCCGTCCTCGTGCGGTGTTACCCCTGGCCGGTGCGCGCGGTGGCGCGGTGGTCGGCGCGCGGCCGGGGCACCGTGGTCCTCGTCGCGCTGTCCCGCGCCGCCAAGGAGGCGCCGGCGCGCGGACTCGCGCTGCTCGTCCTGGTGGTGACGCTCGCCGGCGCCGTCTTCGGAGGGCTCGTCTCCGGGACGCTGGTGGAGGGGCGGCAGGCCGCGGCGGCCTGGCAGGTGGGCGCCGACGCCTCCTTCCTGGGCGCCGGGCGCGACCCGGGGACAGCGGAGCGGCTGGCACGCGCGCGTGGCGTGCGGGAAACGGTGGCGGTGCGGCAGCTGCGGGTCGATCCGGTGAGCGGGACGGACGGGGGACGGTACGGGATTGCCGGCCTGGTCGGGGTGGACGGGGCGGAGCTCCGCGAGGCGGCGGGGGGTTCGGCCGCCGCCCGGGCACTGGAAGCGGCGGGGCTCACCCGGGGCGGAGGCGGCCGGGACATCCGGGTGCTCGCCTCGGAGGGCCGCACCGGGGACCTGCTCACGTTCATCCGGCACGGCAAGGAGACGCGGCTGAGGGTCGTCGGACCACTGCCCGAGGGAGTCGAGCGGGACGCCGCTCTTGGGCCCGTGCGCGGCGCCACCGAGTCCCGTCAGCACCTGCTCCTCGCCGACAACAGAGATCTGCGAGCCTTCGACGCGTCCGAGTTCGAGGAGTCCGCGCTCCTGCTGTACGGCGCACGGATGGACACCGAGGCGCTGCGTTCCCTCGTACCGCGTGCCGCTCCCGGGGCGACCGGCGGCGAGCTACGCATCCGCGCGGAGGAACAGGCGGAGGCCGACGATGACAGGCTGATCGCCGCCGTGACCGCGGCGCACACCGTCTGCACCGCCCTCGCCGTGCTCCTCGCGCTCCTGGCCCTCGTCCTCGACCTGCTCCTTTCCGCGCCCGCGCGCGGGCGTACGACCGCCTGTCTGCGCACCCTCGGGCTCGGCGGCCGTCCCGCGGCCGCGCTGCACCTGTTGCAGCTTCTGCCCCTGGCGCTCGCGGCCGTCACGGGCGGCGTCGCACTCGGCCTCGTACTGCCGTCGCTGCTCGGACCCGCCCTGGATCTGCGGGAGTTCACCGGCGGGCCCACCGCGCCCGACCGGCATGTCGACGTGCTGTTCACCGCGGCCCTCGGCGCGGGACTCTGTCTCCTGGTCGCCGCGGCGGTGGGCGTGGAGACGTGGCTCGGGCGGCGCCGGGGGCTCGGCGCCGCCCTGCGACTCGGGAGAGCCGATGACTGACCAGGAGAGCCGATGACCGAGCTGGCCGAGCTGGAGGCGCGGGCTCGCGCCGCGGGGCGCACCGCGGACGACGAGGGGCTGGTCGTCTGCGACAACCTCGTCCGCGTCTACCGCACGGAGGAGGTCGAGGTGCAGGCCCTCCAGGGCCTGGACCTGGTCGTCGCGGAGGGCGAGTGCGTGGCTCTGGTCGGCGCCTCGGGCTCGGGCAAGTCCACGCTCCTGTCGATCCTCTCCGGGCTCGATCTGCCCACCGCGGGCCGCGCGAAGGTCGCGGGCCACGACCTGCTCGCGATGGGCCGCCGGGAACGCCTCGGCTACCGCAGAAGCACCGTGGGCTTCGTCTGGCAGCAGGCCGGCCGCAACCTGCTGCCCTATCTGACCGCACTGGAGAACGTGGCGCTGCCGATGAAGTACGTGCGCGTGCCGCGCCGCACGCGCCGGGAGAGGGCCGCCGAACTGCTCGGCGTGCTCGGCGTCGCCCACTGCCGCGACCGGCGGCCCGCCGAGCTCTCCGGCGGCGAGCAGCAGCGCGTGGCGGTCGCCGTCGCCACCGCCAACTCTCCGCGCGTGCTGCTCGCCGACGAGCCGACCGGCGAGCTGGACACCGTCTCCGGAGAGGACGTCTTCGCCGCCCTGCGCCGTGCGAATGAGGAGCTCGGCTCGACCGTCCTTGTCGTCACCCACGACCCTCTTGTATCCGGACAGGTCCGCCGCACCGTGCACATCCGCGACGGACGTACGTCGACGGAGACCCTGCGCGGACAGGGCGGCGGCACGGGCGAGGAGTTCACGGTCCTGGACCGGGCGGGGCGGCTGCAACTGCCGGGGGAGTATGTGGAGCGCTACGGACTGCGGGGCCGGGTACGGCTGACGGCGGAGCCCGATCACGTCGGACTGTGGCCGGACACGCCTCGTACTACTGAAGAAGAGCCCTAGGACAAGAGCCCTGGAACAAGAGCCCCGAAACCGGGGTTCCGGCCTTGTCGGGCAGGGCCCCGCTGGCGATACTGGCGCCCGGCCCAGCACACCCGGGGGCGTACGGGGGCGTACGGGGAGGGGGGACGGTGGCAGTGGTCGCGGAAGACATGGTCGTCGTCGAGGACCTCCACCGCACGTACGGCACCGGCGCCGCGGCCGTGCACGCCCTGCGCGGCGTCTCCCTCACCGTGCCGCGCGGTGAGCTCGTCGCCCTGAAGGGTCGCTCCGGGTCCGGCAAGACGACCCTGCTCAACCTCGTAGGCGGGCTGGACACCCCGGACCACGGGAAGATCACCGTGGACGGTGTGGAGCTCGCGGGCCTCGGCGAGAGCGGCCTCCTGGAGCTGCGCAGGGACCGGCTCGGCTTCATCTTCCAGTCCTTCGGGCTCATCCCCATCCTCACCGCCGCCGAGAACGTCGGCGTCCCCCTGCGGCTCCGCAGGACCGACCCCCGCGCGCGTGAGGAGCGTGTCGCCCTCCTCCTCGCACTCGTCGGCCTCGCCGACCACGCGAAGCAGCGGCCCGGCGAGCTCTCCGGAGGACAGCAGCAGCGCGTCGCCATCGCCCGTGCCCTCGCCAACAGGCCCGCCCTGCTGATCGCCGACGAGCCGACCGGACAGCTCGACGCGGAGACGGGGCTCGCCGTGATGGAGCTGCTGCGCGCGGTCGTGCGCGGCGAGGGCGTCACCGCCCTGGTGGCCACGCACGACGCGACGCTGCTCGATCTGGCCGACCGGGTCCTCGAACTGCGCGACGGGGAGATCGTCGCGCAATGACTGACCAATGACTGATCACCGACTGATCACCGACTGATCACCGACTGATCAATGACTGATCAGTGACTGATCACTGACCGGTCACCGACCGACCGCCGACCGGCCCGGCGGGGCCGACCCATCAGGGTTGTGTCAAGGACAGCACCCCCGTACCCCCTCATCCGTAATGCCGGATTTGTTGGCCGTAAGGTCGACGCTGCGTACACAGCAGTTTCGGGAAGACAATGAGGCCATGGCACGCGGCAAGCTTCGGATCTACCTCGGTGCGGCACCGGGCGTCGGCAAGACGTACGCGATGCTCTCCGAGGCCCACCGCCGCATCGAGCGCGGCACCGACTGCGTGGTCGCCTTCGTGGAGCACCACGACCGGCCGCGCACCGAGGTGATGCTGCACGGTCTGGAACAGGTGCCCCGCAAGGACCTGGAGTACCGCGGCACGGCGTTCACCGAGATGGATGTAGACGCGGTCCTGGAGCGCGCCCCCGCCGTCGCCCTCGTCGACGAACTCGCCCACACGAACGTCCCCGGCTCCCGCAACGCCAAGCGCTGGCAGGACGTCGAGGAACTCCTCGCGGCCGGCGTCGACGTCGTCTCGACGGTCAACATCCAGCACCTGGAGTCGCTCGGCGACGTCGTCGAGTCGATCACCGGCGTGCGCCAGAAGGAGACCGTGCCGGACGAGGTGGTGCGCCGCGCCGACCAGATCGAACTGGTCGACATGTCGCCACAGGCGCTGCGCCGCCGCATGGCGCACGGCAACATCTACAAGTCCGACCGCATCGACGCGTCCCTCTCCAACTACTTCAGGCCCGGCAACCTCACGGCGCTGCGCGAGCTCGCCCTCCTCTGGGTCGCCGACCGCGTCGACGAATACCTCCAGCAGTACCGCGGCGAGCACAACATCCGCTCCACCTGGCAGGCCCGCGAGCGCATCGTCGTCGGCCTGACCGGCGGACCCGAGGGCCGCACGCTGATCCGGCGCGCGTCCCGGATGGCCGCCAAGGGCTCGGGCAGCGAGATCCTCGCCGTCTACATAGCCCGCAGCGACGGCCTGACGGGCGCGTCCCCCAAGGAACTCGCCGTCCAGCGCACCCTCGTCGAAGACCTCGGCGGCACCTTCCACCACGTCATAGGCGACGACATACCGGCCGCGCTCCTCGACTTCGCGCGCGGCGTCAACGCCACCCAGATCGTCCTCGGCTCCTCCCGCCGCAAGACCTGGCAGTACATCTTCGGCCCCGGCGTCGGCGCGACCGTGGCCCGCGAGTCGGGGCCCGACCTGGACGTGCACATCGTCACGCACGGCGAGGTCGCCAAGGGGCGCGGCCTGCCCGTCGCCCGCGGGGCCCGCCTCGGCCGGTCCCGCGTCATCTGGGGCTGGCTGGTCGGCGTCGCGGGCCCCGTGCTCCTGACGCTGCTGCTCACCCATGTCGACGCCGATCTCGGTCTCGCCAACGACATGCTGCTGTTCCTGACACTCACGGTCGCCGCCGCGCTGGTGGGCGGGCTGTTCCCGGCGCTCGCGTCGGCGGCCGTCGGTTCGCTGCTCCTCAACTACTACTTCACGCCGCCGCTGCACCTGTGGACGGTCTCCAACAACAAGAACATCGTGGCGATCGCGGTGTTCGTGGGCGTCGCCGTGTCGGTGGCCTCCGTGGTGGACCTCGCCGCCCGGCGCACCCACCAGGCCGCCCGGCTGCGGGCCGAGGCGGAGATACTCTCCTTCCTCGCCGGCAGCGTCCTGCGCGGCGAGACCAGCCTGGAGGCCCTCCTGGAGCGGGTCCGCGAGACCTTCGCCATGGAGTCCGTGTCCCTCCTGGAACGCGCGGGCGACACCGACCCCTGGACGTGTGCGGGCAGGGTCGGCGAGGGCCGCCCGCTGGAACGCCCCGAGGACGCCGACGTCGACATGCCCGTCGGCGACCACATGGCGCTCGCCCTCTCGGGCCGGGTGCTGCCCGCCGCGGACCGCCGCGTCCTCGCCGCGTTCGCCGCGCAGGCCGCCGTCGTCCTGGACCGCCAGCGTCTGCAGTCCGAGGCCCACCAGGCCCGCACCCTCGCCGAGGGCAACCGCATCCGCACCGCCCTGCTCGCCGCCGTCAGCCACGACCTGCGCACGCCGCTCGCGGGCATCAAGGCGGCCGTGTCCTCGCTGCGCTCCGACGACGTGGAGTGGTCCGAGGAGGACGAGGCCGAGCTTCTGGAAGGCATCGAGGAGGGCGCCGACCGGCTCGAACACCTCGTCGGCAACCTCCTCGACATGTCGCGGCTGCAGACCGGCACCGTCACCCCCCTGATCCGTGAGATCGACCTCGACGAGGTCGTCCCCATGGCCCTCGGCGGCGTACCAGACGGCAGCGCGGAGCTGGACATCCCCGAGACGCTGCCCATGGTCGCCGTCGACAAGGGCCTCCTGGAGCGGGCGGTCGCCAACATCGTCGAGAACGCCGTGAAGTACGCCGCCGAGGGCGAACCCGTCAAGGTCTCCGCCAGCGCCCTGGGCGAGCGCGTCGAGATCCGTGTCGTGGACCGGGGCCCCGGTGTCCCCGACAGCGCCAAGGACCGCATCTTCGCGCCCTTCCAGCGCTACGGTGACGCTCCACGGGGTGCCGGTGTGGGCCTCGGCCTCGCCGTCGCCCGCGGCTTCGTCGAGGCCATGGGCGGCACCCTCGCCGCCGAGGACACCCCCGGCGGCGGCCTCACCATGGTCCTCACCCTGCGGGCGGCCGCCGGCAGGACGCCGGTCCGCCCCGAGCTTTCGTCCCAGGCCACCTCGTGACCCGGAACCGGAACCCGGACCCAGAACACAAGCCGTGCTCAAGAACCAGAAGCCGGAAAGGCAGGTACGCATGACCCGGGTGCTCGTGGTCGACGACGAGCCGCAGATCGTACGCGCCCTCGTGATCAACCTGAAGGCGCGCAAGTACGAGGTGGACTCCGCGCCCGACGGTGCCACGGCGCTGCAGGTCGCCGCGGCCCGCCACCCCGACGTGATCGTGCTCGACCTCGGTCTGCCCGACATGGACGGCGTGGAGGTCATCAGGGGCCTGCGCGGCTGGACGCGCGTCCCGATCCTGGTCCTCTCCGCCCGGCACAGCTCGGACGAGAAGGTCGAGGCGCTGGACGCGGGCGCCGACGACTACGTGACCAAGCCCTTCGGCATGGACGAACTCCTCGCCCGGCTGCGCGCCGCCGTCCGCAGGGCGGAGCCCACCGGGGCGGGCGACGGCGACGTGCTGGTCGACACCGGCGACTTCTCCGTGGACCTGGCCGCGAAGAAGGTCAACCGCGGCGGACGCGACGTACGCCTCACCCCCACGGAGTGGCACCTCCTGGAGGTCCTGGTGCGCAACACCGGCCGCCTGGTCAGCCAGAAGCAGCTGCTCCAGGAGGTGTGGGGTCCTTCGTACGGTACGGAGACGAACTACCTGCGCGTCTACATGGCACAGCTGCGCCGGAAGCTGGAGACGGACCCGGCGCACCCGCGGCACTTCATCACGGAGCCGGGAATGGGATACCGGTTCGAAAAGTGACCGGATCAGGCGCCGGAACGCTCGCTTCAGTGGGTCCTGGAGCGGGTATTGAGCGGACAGAAGCACAGATGAGCGCACCCCTTTACCCAGTGTCGCCGCCCCCCGGTACGCTTCTTGTATGAGTGCTGTTTCTGGTTCCGACAAGCCGGCGGGCCGTTTCCGGCGCATGCTCGACCGGCTCTCCTCCTCCCAGGAGGATCTGGAGTCGGAGGAGCTGCGCGAGGACGCCGAGACGGCGGGCTGCGTCCGCATCGGTGACTGCCGCGACCGCCAGATCGTCACCGTTACTGGTACCTTGCGCACGGTCACTCTGCGGCCACGCGCCGGGGTTCCCGCCCTGGAGGCCGAGCTGTTCGACGGCTCGGCGGCGCTGGACGTGGTGTGGCTCGGCAGGCGCTCCATCGTGGGAATCGAACCGGGGCGCAGGCTGATCGCGTCCGGCCGGATCTCGGAGAGCCGGGGCCGCCGGGTGCTCTTCAACCCGAAGTACGAACTCAGACCCCTCGGACGGGAGTAACCGGTGACGTCCCTCGACAAGCCGACGGACCACGGGAGCGCCGATCAGGCCGATCAGGACGCCGATTCCAGGGCCGTGACCGAGGCAGCGCTCTTCGAAGCCTTCGGCGGCGTGCGGGGCATGGTGGAGACGGTCGTTCCCGGCCTGCTCTTCGTGACCATCTTCACGATCAACAAGGACCTGCACATGTCGGCCATCGCGGCCCTCGCGGTGTCCCTGGTGCTCGTCGTGGTCCGCCTCGTCATGAAGGACACCGTCAAGCACGCCTTCAGCGGTGTCTTCGGTGTCGCCTTCGGTGTGGTCTTCGCGATGATGACCGGCAACGCCAAGGACTTCTACCTGCCGGGCATGCTCTACACCCTGGGCCTCGCCCTGGCGTACATGATCACGACCCTCGCGGGCGTCCCGCTGATCGGCCTCATCCTCGGCCCGGTCTTCAAGGAGAACCTCTCCTGGCGCACCCGCAACCCCGGCCGCAAGAAGGCGTACGCGAAGGCCAGTTGGGCGTGGGGCCTGATCCTGCTCGCCAAGTGCGCGGTCCTCTTCCCGCTGTACTGGTGGGCGGACACCACGCAGTTCGGCTGGGTCCTGGTCGCCCTGAAGATCCCGCCTTTCCTGCTCGCCGTCTACCTGACCTGGGTCTTCCTCGCGAAGGCCCCGCCGCCGATCGACGTCTTCGCGGAGATGGAAGCGGCGGAGAAGGCGGAGGAGGAGCGCGAGCGGGAGCGCCGGAGCGCCTGAGGCTGCCCCGCAGGGGCGGTTCAGGGGCGCGGGGAACTGCGCGCCCAGCCACGACGCACCCGCAGCAGCAGATGTACGAGATGGGGGGCGCCCGGTAATCACCGGGCGCCCCCCATCCACGTACAGAGCCCAGGGGCTAGCTCTCCCGCCGCACCGACAGCAGATCCTCCAGCTGCTCCTCACGGGCCTGCGCCGCGACGAAGAGAAGCTCGTCCCCCGCTTCGAGGGAGTCGTCCGCGGTCGGCGCGAGGACGCGCGTACCGCGGATGATCGTGACCAGCGAGGTGTCCTCGGGCCACTGGACGTCGCCGACCTGCGTGCCCGCGAGGGCCGACTCGGGCGGCAGCGTCAGCTCGACGAGATTCGCGTCGCCGTGGCTGAAGCGGAGCAGCCGGACGAGATCGCCGACGCTCACCGCCTCCTCGACGAGCGCGGACATCAGACGCGGCGTGGAGACCGCGACGTCGACGCCCCAGGACTCGTTGAAGAGCCACTCGTTCTTCGGGTTGTTCACCCGGGCGACGACGCGCGGGACGCCGTACTCGGTCTTGGCGAGCAGCGAGACGACGAGGTTGACCTTGTCGTCGCCGGTCGCCGCGATCACGACGTTGCAGCGCTGCAACGCCGCCTCGTCGAGGGAGGTGATCTCGCAGGCGTCGGCGAGCAGCCACTCGGCCTGCGGGACGCGCTCGACCGAGATGGCGGTCGGCGCCTTGTCGATGAGCAGGATCTCGTGCCCGTTCTCCAGGAGCTCACCGGCGATGGAACGGCCCACCGCGCCGGCTCCGGCAATGGCGACCCTCATCAGTGACCGCCTTCCTCGGGGCCTTCGGCGAACGCCGCTTCGACCTTGTCGACCTGGTCGGTACGCATCATGACGTGCACCAGGTCACCTTCCTGAAGGACCGTCTGCGAGGTCGGCAGGACCGCCTCGCCCAGCCGGGTGAGGAAGGCCACGCGGACACCGGTCTCCTCCTGGAGCTGGCTGATCTTGTGCCCGATCCACGCCGCCGACGCGTGCACCTCGGCGAGCTGCACACCGCCGGTGGGGTCGCGCCAGAGCGGCTCGGCACCGGAGGGCAGCAGCCGGCGCAGCATCTGGTCGGCGGTCCAGCGGACCGTGGCGACCGTCGGGATGCCGAGGCGCTGGTAGACCTCGGCGCGGCGCGGGTCGTAGATACGGGCCGCGACGTTCTCGATGCCGAACATCTCGCGGGCCACGCGGGCGGCGATGATGTTCGAGTTGTCGCCGCTGGAGACGGCGGCGAAGGCACCCGCCTCCTCGATGCCGGCCTCGCGCAGGGTGTCCTGGTCGAATCCGACGCCGGTGACGCGGCGGCCGCCGAACCCGGAGCCCAGACGGCGGAAGGCCGTGGGGTCCTGGTCGACGACGGCGACGGTGTGCCCCTGTTGTTCCAGGTTCTGGGCGAGAGCGGACCCGACTCTTCCGCAGCCCATGATGACGATGTGCACCTGTCCTTTACCCCGCACTCCTGGTCATCCCGCTGACCTGCGAAAACATCCCGCTCACTCTTCTCTCTCACTCTGCCGGCAACAACGGGGCAACAGCGTGCGGTGTTGCCAAGAGACGAGCTTAAGCCGCAACCGGGCCCTGGCACTCACCCGCGTACTCACACGACGCCCAGCCATCCATGGAGACGCGAAAGGGCCCCGGGGAGGTGAGAGCTAGTCCACGCTGCGCAGCAGCCCCTCGACCTTCTCGAGCCGGTGGCCGAGCTCGACGAGCTGGAGGCGGGCCGACTCCTGCTCGGACCTGGCGCGCTCGACGGCCTCCCGGTACCCGTGCATGGCCTCGGCGTACTGCCGGTCGCGCTCGCGGTTGCGCTGCGACTGGAAGTACGCGACGGCGACGATCGCGCCGGCGAGTATCAGGAAGAAAGCGACGGGAATGATCACGTCGTCCACTAGGGCGTCCCCTTTGCTGAGTGCTGTCCGTCGTCGCCCGTCTCGGCTGCCTGACCTGTCTGCTCCGACTGGTCCTGCCGGACGGCCGCGACGATCGTATCCACGTTCAACTGCACGTCGAACGGCGCCAGTTCGAAGTACTTGAGCGCCTTGCCGTCGTCGGAGAGCTCCAGATGGCCGACGACGAGGCCGGCCTTCTCCATGCGTTCGAGGTGCATATAGAGCAGGGGGCGGGACACCCCGAGCCGCCGGGCCAGTTCGCTGACGTACAGCCGGCCGGGTGCGAGCTCGGTGATGATCCGGATGCGCTGCGCATGGCCGACCGCTGCGAGAAAAGCGAGCAGTTCCTCGCTGTCCATGGCCCGCCTTCGCGCTGGTCCCGAAACCTGTCAGTGAAGGCTTACGTATGACGGGATCTGCTGTCAATCTGCCGCCCTTCTGCCCCTCACCGTCCCAATGACAGTTGACGGCTCGTTCCTTCACCTGTCAGTCTCCACTTACACATGAAGCGTCAAGGGGTGGAGCAGGCATGGCAACGGGTGGGACAGGGATGACAACAAGTGGGACAAAAACGAGAAAACGATCGGCCACGGTGCGCGTGGCCCGGTGGAGCGCGCTGCACCCATGGCGGGCGATCATCGGCTGGCTGCTCTTCGTGGTGCTCTGCCTCGGCGGGGGCATCGCCGCCGGCATGAACAGCGCGACCGGGGAGGACTTCCGCGTCGGCGAGGCGGGCCGGGCCGAGACCCTGGCGGCCGAGGGCGGCCTGCCGCTGCGCTCCACCGAACACGTGATGATCCGCTCCGCGTCGGGCTCGCAGGACGAGCCGGGACCGCTGGACGAGGCGGCGGCCGACGCCGCGGTCAAGGACATCACCGCGCGGATGAAGTCCCTGCCCGAGGTCGCCTCGGTCAAGGCCCCGGTGCGCTCCACCGACGGACGCGTCCTGCGGGTCCCGGTCGAACTGACCGGCTCCGAAAAGGACGACCAGGACCGGGTCCCGCCGCTCCAGGCCCAGACCGAGAAGGCCGCCAAGGCCCACCCGGGCCTGCTGATCGAGGAGGCCGGCGACGCCTCGGTGAGCAAGGGGGTCGACGGTCAGCGCAACGAGGACCTGAAGCTCTCCGAGGCGATCACGCTGCCGGTCACGCTGATCACGCTCGCCTTGGTCTTCGGCTCGGTCGTCATGGTCGGCGTACCGCTGCTGCTCGCCGTCACCTCGATCATGGCGACGATGGGCCTGGCGATGGTGGCCTCGCACCTGCTGCCCGACACCGGCGTCGGGATGAGCATGATCCTGCTGATCGGCATGGCGGTCGGCGTCGACTACACGCTCTTCTACCTCAAGCGCGAACGCGAGGAGCGGGCCCGCGCGGGCGGCCGCCTCACCTCGGAAGCCCTGGTCGAGGCCGCAGCCGCGACGGCGGGCCGCGCGATCGTGGTCTCCGGCCTCGCCGTGATCGTCTCCACCACCGCGCTCTTCCTGGCCAGGGACGTCATCTTCGACTCCCTCGCCACCGGCACCATCCTGGTCGTCGCCGTCGCCGTGGTCAGCTCGGTGACCGTGCTGCCCGCGCTCCTCGTCAAGCTCGGCCGCCGCACCGAACGGCGCGCCGCGAAGCGAGCCGCACGGGGCAAGCCGGTCCGGTCGTACGGGGAGAAGAAGCCCGGCCGCGTCTGGAGCGCCCTGCTCGCCCCCGCCCGCAAGCGCCCCGCGCTCACCCTCGGCCTCTCGGTCCTCGTCATGCTGGGGCTCGCGCTGCCCGCCCTCGACATGAACCTGAAGAACCCGGCGCGGGACAGCTTCTCCCGGGAGATCCCGGCGATGCAGGGGTACGACCGGCTGCTCAAGGCCTTCCCGGAACAGCGCGTCCGCCATCTCGTCGTGGTACGCGCCGAGGCGTCCCGGGCCGCCGACGTACGGACCGCGCTGGGGGCGCTGGACCGCAGGGCGCAGGCCGACCCGCTGTTCTCGCACCCCTCACGCACTCCGCTCCTCCGCACCTCCGAGGACCGTCGGACCACCATCCTGGAACTCAACGCTCCGCACCCCACGTACTCGAAGAACGCTGAAGACTCGCTCGACCACCTCCGCCACGACCACCTCCCCGCCACCGTCGGCAAGCTCTCCGGCGTGGAGACGGCCGTCACCGGCGAGGTGCCGCGCGGCGTCGACTACGTAGGACACCAGAACGAGAAACTGCCGCTCGTCCTCGGCTTCCTGCTCCTGATGACCTTCGTCATGACGGTCTTCGTGTTCCGCTCGGTCGTCCTCGGGCTGCTCGGCGTCTTCCTCAACCTGCTCTCCGCCGCCTCGGCGCTCGGCATCCTCGTCCTCGTCTTCCAGGGCGAATGGGCCGAGGAACTGCTCTCCTTCATCTCGCTCGGCGGCATCTCCTCGCGTGTGCCGCTCTTCCTCTTCGTGATCCTCTTCGGCCTCTCGATGGACTACCAGGTCTTCGTGGTCAGCCGCATCCGTGAGGCCGCCCTCAACGGCGTACCCACACGTCAGGCGGTCATCGACGGCATCACCTCCTCCGCGAAGGTCGTCACCAGCGCGGCGATCGTCATGGTCACCGTCTTCGCCAGCTTCGTGATGCTGCACATCCTGGAGATGAAGCAGATGGGCCTCGTCCTCGCGGTGGCCGTCCTGCTCGACGCGTTCGTGATCCGCGTCATGATCCTGCCCGCCGCGCTCCTCCTGCTCGGCCGCGCCACGTGGTGGCCGTCCCGCGCGATCCACCGCGCGGAGGCGCGGGTCGCGGAGCGGTACGGAGCGGGGGCGGACGGGGGAGTGGACGGGGGAGCGGACGCGGGAGCGGACGGGGCGACGGACGCGTCGGCGGAGCACTCCCCGGAGCACTCCCCGGAACACTCCCCGGCGCACGCCGTCCGGCATCCGGAGGGGCGCAGGATCGCACAAGGCAGATAAGCGGAGCAGTTGGGGGTGGTGGGTGGGCGCACCCCCGTACGAACGCTTACGATCCTCTCCGTGTCCAAACTGACCGACGTGCCCAAACGGATCCTCATCGGGCGCGCACTGCGCAGTGACCGGCTCGGAGAAACGCTCCTGCCGAAGCGCATCGCACTCCCCGTCTTCGCGTCCGACCCGCTCTCGTCTGTGGCGTACGCGCCGGGAGAGGTCCTTCTCGTCCTCTCCATCGCGGGTGTGTCGGCCTACCACTTCAGCCCGTGGATCGCCGTCGCGGTCGTCGTGCTGATGTTCACGGTCGTGGCGTCCTACCGCCAGAACGTCCGCGAGTACCCGAGTGGTGGTGGCGACTACGAGGTCGCCAACACCAATCTCGGCCCGAGAGCCGGCCTCACCGTCGCGAGCGCCCTGCTCGTCGACTACGTCCTGACCGTGGCCGTGTCGATCTCCTCGGGCATCGAGAACCTCGGGTCCGCGGTGCCGTTCGTGGTCGAGCACAAGGTGCTCTGCGCGGTGGCCGTCATCGTCCTCCTCACCCTGATGAACCTGCGGGGCGTGAAGGAGTCGGGGAAGCTCTTCGCCATTCCGACGTACGTCTTCGTGGCGGGCGTCTTCATCATGATCGCGTGGGGCGCCTTCCGGAGCATCGTCCTCGGCGACACGATGGACTCGCCCACCGCCGACTACGAGATCAAGCCCGAGCACCAGGGCCTCGCCGGCTTCGCGCTGATCTTCCTGCTCCTGCGGGCCTTCTCCTCGGGCTGTGCGGCGCTCACCGGCGTCGAGGCGATCAGCAACGGCGTCCCGGCCTTCCGGAAGCCGAAGTCGAAGAACGCCGCGACGACGCTCGCGCTCATGGGCGGCCTCGCCGTCACCATGTTCTGCGGCATCATCGGCCTCGCCATGGCGACCAACGTCCACATGGCCGAGAAGCCCGCGCACGACCTGATCCACAACGGCGTCCCCGTCGGCAGCGACTACGTCCAGAACCCCGTGATCTCCCAGGTCGCCGAGGCCGTCTTCGGCCACGGCAGCATCCTCTTCATGATCCTGGCCGCCGCCACCGCGCTGGTCCTCTTCCTCGCGGCCAACACCGCGTACAACGGCTTCCCGCTGCTCGGCTCGATCCTGGCGCAGGACCGCTACCTGCCGCGCCAGCTGCACACCCGCGGCGACCGCCTCGCGTTCTCCAACGGCATCGTGCTGCTCGCCGGCGCGGCCGCGCTCCTCGTCGTCATCTACGGCGCGGACTCGACCCGCCTCATCCAGCTCTACATCGTCGGCGTCTTCGTCTCCTTCACCCTCAGCCAGATCGGCATGGTCCGGCACTGGAACCGCCACCTGGCCAAGGAGAAGGACCAGAACAAGCGCCGCCACATGATCCGCTCCCGCGCGATCAACACGTTCGGCGCCTTCTTCACGGGCCTCGTCCTGGTCGTCGTCCTCGTCACCAAGTTCACGCACGGCGCGTGGGTCGCCCTGCTCGGCATGTGCATCTTCTACGTGACGATGACGGCGATCCGCCGCCACTACGACCGTGTGGCCGAGGAGATCGCGGCCCCGGACACCCCGAACGACGACAGCATGCGCCCCTCCCGGGTCCACTCGATCGTCCTCGTCTCCAAGATCCACCGCCCGACGCTCCGCGCGCTGGCCTACGCGAAGCTGATGCGCTCCCACACGCTGGAGGCGCTCAGCATCAACGTCGACCCGGCGGAGACCAAGGCCCTCAAGGAGGAGTGGGAGCGCCGCGGCATCACGGTCCCCCTGAAGGTCCTCGACTCCCCCTACCGCGAGATCACCCGCCCGATCATCGAGTACGTGAAGAACCTCCGCAGGGAGAGCCCCCGCGACGTCGTCAGCGTGATCATCCCCGAGTACGTGGTCGGCCACTGGTACGAGCACCTTCTCCACAACCAGAGCGCACTGCGCCTCAAGGGCCGCCTGCTCTTCACGCCGGGCGTCATGGTGACCTCCGTCCCCTACCAGCTGGACTCCTCCGAGGCCGCGAAGAAGCGCGCCCGCAGGCGTTCGGAGTGGAACGCGCCGGGTGCGGTGCGGCGGGGCCCGGTGGAGAAGCCGAGGCGCACGAAGGAGCCGAGCAAGAAGCCCTGAGCCGTCAAGGCTCCCACTCTTGGCTCCCGCTCTTGGCTCCCGCTCTTAGCTCCTGCTCTTGGTCAAGCGGCCGGACGACACCCACGTAGACTGGTGGGCTGTAGTCCGGCCGTTCCCCTTTTACTTTACGTAGTGGAGTCACCCCGCCATGCAGGCAGAACCGAAGAAAGCGCAGGCGGGGAACTCGTCGGCGGACGCCTCAGAGGCGAGCGTCTCGCTGATCGGCAGGGAGTACGAGGTCGAGATCGGCCCCGTCGCGCACGGCGGCCACTGCATCGCCCGTACGGACGAGGGCCAGGTGCTCTTCGTACGGCACGCGCTGCCCGGCGAGAAGGTCGTCGCACGCGTGACCGAGGGCGAGGAGGGCGCGCGCTTCATCCGCGCCGACGCGGTGCAGATCCTTTCAGCGTCCAAGGACCGGGTCGAGGCCCCCTGCCCCTACGCCGGCCCCGGCCGCTGCGGCGGCTGCGACTGGCAGCACGCCAAGCCGGGCGCGCAGCGCCGCCTCAAGGGCGAGGTCATCGCCGAACAGCTCAAGCGGCTCGCGGGCCTGACCCCCGAGGAAGCGGGCTGGGACGGCACGGTCATGCCGGCGGAGGGCGACAAGCTGCCGCCGGGCGAGGTCCCCTCCTGGCGCACCCGCGTCCAGTACGCGGTAGACCCCGACGGCAACGCGGGCCTGCGCCGCCACCGCTCCCACGAGGTCGAGCCCATCGAGCACTGCATGATCGCGGCGGAGGGCGTCTCGGAGCTGGGCATCGAGCAGCGGGACTGGTCGGGCATGGCGTCGATCGAGGCGATCGCGGCGAGCGGCTCCCAGGACCGCCAGGTGATCCTGGCCCCGCGCCCCGGCGCGCGCCTGCCCATCGTCGAGCTGGACAAGCCGGTCTCGGTCATGCGAATCGGCGAGAAGGACGGCGGAACGCACCGGGTCCACGGCCGCCCCTTCGTCCGCGAACGCGCCGACGGCCGCACGTACCGGGTCGGCAGCGGCGGTTTCTGGCAGGTCCACCCGAAGGCGGCGGAGACCCTCATGCTGGCCGTCATGCAGGGCCTCACCCCCCGCAAGGGCGAGTCAGCCCTCGACCTCTACTGCGGCGTCGGCCTCTTCGCCGGCGCACTGGCCGACCGCGTCGGCGAGAAGGGCGCGGTGCTCGGCATCGAGTCCAGCAAGCGCGCGGTGGAGGACGCCCGGCACAACCTCGCGTCCTTCGACCGCGTCCGCATCGAACAGGGCAAGGTCGAATCGGTCCTCCCGCGCACGGGCATCACCGAGGTCGACCTCATCGTCCTGGACCCGCCCCGCGCGGGCGCGGGCAAGCAGACGGTCCGCCAGCTCGCGTCGCTGGGCGCACGCCGGATCGCGTACGTGGCGTGCGATCCGGCGGCGCTGGCGCGGGATCTGGGGTACTTCCGGGAGGGCGGGTATCGGGTGCGGACGCTTCGGGCGTTCGATCTGTTTCCGATGACGCATCATGTGGAGTGCGTGGCGATTTTGGAGCCTGCCAAGGAAGGCGCCTGACCTGCGGTTTTCCTAGGCCTCTCAGGTGTGGCACGGTGGATTGACCTGTTCCCCGGAGTGCATGACGTGAAGCCTGCCACGTGACAGATGCGTGCCTCTGACCTGCGGTTCTGTGGACGTCATGCTGAACGAAGGGTTCGCTGGCTTGTTCATCGTGGGGACGGCGACGAGCTATCTCGACGCATGTTTGACGCTGCTTCTGACGATGTGTCACGCCTATCGGCCTGCTCCCCCATCTGTGTCACACCGGCGCTGAGGTCTCACCTCGGGTTGAACAGGCGACTCAGAGGGCCACCACCGGACGGACCGGGGCGGGCGTGGACAAGCAAGGCCGTGCGGTCCCGTGGCGTAAACCACGGGGCCGCACGGTGGCGGGGGCATCGAAGCCCGCCTCTTCTTCCCGGTCAGAGGTCGACTCCAGGGCCCTCCGTGTCCAGTTTCAGGTCCACGCTGTACAGGGGACGGTCCTCGATCCCCAGGGCGCGCATCAGCTCGTTGGTCGGAATCCTGTACCTGCGTCCGACGCGGCGGATGGAGCAGGGGAACTCGCCCTCGCGGATCAGCCGGTAGGCGGTCGTCGAACCGATCCCGAACGCTCGGCACGCCGTCCGCAGGTCCACTGTCACGGGCAGGTCGAACATCTCGGAGAAACTGAGTCGGCCCTCTGCCGGGTCCTTCATGCTCGCCTCCCCGCAGGGCGGACCGGCCGGGTGCCCTCACGGCGCTCGGACCGTCGGTTCTTCCGGGGGGTGTGGTGCGTCGAACGGCCCCTCGTCCCGTCGTCGGTGTCGGCGAGGGCGCCCCTGCGCAGATGCTCCGGGCGCACTCGGAAGCGCAGCGGGGCGCGCAGCCCGTCGGGGCCGTCCGGACGGTCGACCCGCACGTTCAGGCACTCCTCGGCCGGAGCGTCCGTCTCCCCGTCGGACGCGCTGAGCGCGCGATCCTGGGCGATGCGCTCGACATGAGTGGAGGGGAGTTCCCGCAGGCCGTCGCGGGCGAAGCGCCACGCCCTGGTGCGCGCGGCGTGGATCAGGGACGAGTCGGAGAGGTGGCTCGCGGCGTCCGGAGCCGCCAGTTCCTCCAAGAGGGCCAGGATCATCTCGGCCTCCACGTCCGAACGATCGGCGTGCAGGCGCGTGCAGACGCGGTGGACAGTCCCGGTCAACCGGGGCAGGGCCAGCCAGATCGCCAGGAGCTTCCCGGTGCCGTGTGGAGCGAGGTCACTCAGCGCGGTGCTGAGCACGTCCTTCCAGACCGCGGCGGCGAACTGCGGGTCGGAGCCCGGCCCGTACAAGGCTTCGTGCGTCTCGACAGCGGTCAGCCGGACCGGCTCCGCCCCCTCGATGTCTGAGGGAACGGTCACGAGGATCGAGTCGCCGCCCCGGGGGTCGTCGAAGTGCCGCCTCACCGAGGCGAACATACTGCTTGATGCTGGATACATCAGTAAATGTCCTTTCTCTGGGCTTAAGGTGCCGAAGATGCTGAAGGCACCGGAGATGTCGATGTGCTGGACAGGTTGAAGAGCCGCCGAGGTCGGTCTTGTTGACCGGGAATCGCCGCCTTCGACCACGAGCGTGTGACAGTGCGGAAAGGGCCGTGAGCTCGCCGGTCCGAGTAGTTCAGAGGGGTGGGGCCGCAGTGGGTGGGTGCCCGCCCGGGATCGGGCACCCACCCATGAGCTGTGGAACTCAGGCGGTCTCGGAGGGAGAGTCGTCCGGCGCTTCGGCGCGCGGGGTCGCCGGCGTGGTGCCCTCGGTCCGGTCGGCCGCCCGCCGGCGCCGGGTCGGCGGCCAGTCGGGGGACTGGCGCAGACGGCTCGCCCGGCGGTTTCGCTGACGGTTGTTCATAGAGCCTGTGGTTCCTTCCTGATGGGTCGATGGATGACTACGCTGCCGTCTCGCTTTTCTGTGAGCGGCTGGTGCCATCGTGCCCGGGGGCGGGAGGAGGCCGCGGAGCGGAAACTGAGGGAAAACTGAGGCATGGGGGCGTGAAGGAGTACGTGCGTGTGAAGCGGCACATCGCAACGTACAGATGAAGGGGGCGCCGTCGCGGGGCCCGGGCCACTGCTTCCGGTGCGGAGAGGGGAAGGGCGATGGAGGGGTATGTGCTGGGCCCGGTAAGAGTCGAAGGGGACGGCGGCGGAAGGGCCTGCGCAGGTTCGAAGGCAGCCGGCCTGTTTGCGCTTCTGGCGACATCAACGGGCTACCGATGCACCAGGAAGGAGATCGCCGAAGTTCTTTGGGAGGGCGAGGAGAACACCCGCGGTCTGGTGGACCGTGCTGTCTCCGACCTGCGGAAGCGACTGGGCCCGGAGGCCGTGCCCCATGGTGGCAAGTCGGGTTACTGCACGCTCCGCGCGCCGGAGGGCGGCGTCGACCTGCTCCGCTTCCGCGACCGGGTGGCGAGGGCCGAAGGGCTGAACCATCCGGAGGGGTTCGAGTTGCTCGGCGCGGCCCTAGAGGAGTGGGACGGCGGTGATCCGCTGCGCGGGCTGACCGAGAGCGGCTTCCAACTGCGCCGGGAGGCGCTGCGGGCCGAGTTGATGGCCGCGGTGCACGCCCGGATGGACGCCGCCTACAAATCGAGGGAGGAGAAGTGGCTCCGCGAGGAGACGGAGAAGTGGTTCGAGCGCGCACCGGAACTGCCCCAGGTCTTCCGGTTCTACCTGCTCGCCCACGACGACCTGGCGGAGCGCCGACGTGAACGGCTCATCGAGGAGTGGACGAGGCGCAACGGAAAGCCGGACACCGACTTGCGGAGCGCCTTCGATCAGGTCCGGGGAGTCGCCCACCGGTCCGGCGGGACGCTCCTGCCGCCCGTCCCGGACCAGTTGCCCGGCAGCAGTCGCAGGCCGGTCGGGCAGGACGAACTGATCAGTGGCCTCGTGGAGGCCGTGTGCGAGGAACAGGACGCCGGCAACCTGGCACTGGCCCTCATCAGTGGCATGGCGGGTGTCGGGAAGAGCACGGTGGCCAATCACCTTGCCCGTCGGCTTCGGGAGCGGTTCCCCGACGGGGTGCTCCACGCCGGACTGAATGGGTTCGCCGACGGAGACGCGCGGCCCGCCGAACCGGACGAGGTCCTGGACGGGTTCCTGGCCGCGTTGCCGCCGTACACCACGGTGACCGGATCGGAGAGCAAGAGCAACGCGCTGCGGTCGGCACTGGCCCACCGCTCGGTACTCGTCGTCCTAGACGACGCGCTCAACGCTCAGCAGGTGCTGCCGCTGCTCCCCGGCGACGGCACCTGCGCTGTGATCATCACCAGCCGCAACGACCTGTTGCGCCTGCAGTCCGAGAGGAAGGTGCTGTTTCGCAAGATGGAGCCGCTGCAAAAGGCGGATGCCCTGGAGGTGCTCCAGGAGAAGGTGTCGGCCGAGGACCGGGCGAAGCACGCACAGGCTTTCAGTGAGCTGGTCCGCCTCTGCGGACGGCTGCCGTTGGCGCTCACCGTGGTGGCTCGCCTCCTGGAAGGCGGTGCGCGTCCGCTGCGTACCCTCCCCGCCTTGGTGCGGGACATGGAGGAGGAGCGGGCGAGGCTGGACACCCTGCACTTGCCGGAACACGAACTGTCGGTCCGCGCAGCGCTGAACTGCTCCGTACGCGTGCTCGGCGCGGAGGTCCGGCTGCTGCTGTGGCAGCTCGCCGTCCACCCCGGGCCCACCGCCTCCTGGGAGGCGGTGATGGACCTGGGAAGGGCGGCTGGCGAAGGCGCGCGCACCGACCGCGCCTTGATGGAGCTCGTGGCGGCAAACCTGGTGGAGCGCCAGGGTGACCGGTACGGGCTGCACGACCTCGTACGGGCCTTCGCCCGTCGGCACGTGCAGCCGGGGGCGGACGGAGAGACGGCGGAGATCGAGCGGGCGACCGTACGGCAGGTGCTGGAACACCAGCTGCACAACGTCCGCGCCTGCGACCGGGTGCTCGACCGCGAGCGCGCCCTGCCCATCGGCGAGCCCGAACGGGTCACGGTCACCGACCCCGCGGAACCGGGGCAGGCGATGGCGTACGTGGACGAGGAGTACGCCGCCGTCCAGCGAGGCATCCGATTGGCCATCGGCCAGGGCATCGAACGGTACGCATGGCTGCTTTCGATGGCCCTGGTCACCTATCAGTGGCGCCGGCACCTCCTCGGCGACGCGCGGAGGAACCTCCTGCACGCCGTCGACGCCGCCGAATCCGTCGCCGCCCCGGTCGATTGCGCCATGGTCCACCGGATGCTGGCAGGGACACAGTGGCGGTTCGGTGAGTATGACGCGGCCGTGGGGCACCTGCGCCGTGCCGTCCGGCTCAGCAAGGAGGACCACAGTGAGGCAGGCCGGCTGAGTCTTGCCCGTTCGCTGCACCGGCTCGGGATCACCCTGCGCAAGCAGGGCGACCGTACGGGGGCGGAGGAAGTGCTGTGCCAGGCACTGGAGTTGTGCCGGGAGGTGTCCGACGCTGTCGGGGAGGCCGCCGCCCTGAACGCCCTCGGCGCGCTTCACCACGACCGGGGTGAGTACGCGCAGGCGCTCCGTCGATGCGCCGACGCCTTGGGCGTGGTGGAGCGCACGGTGGAGCGCAGCGGCCTGGCCGATGTGCTGTTCACCCTGGCCAAGGTGCACCTGGCCCGCGTTGAACGGGACGAGGCCATCTCCCTGTACCGGCAGGCGTGCGACATCTACCGCGAACAGGAGAACTGGCCCAACGAGGACAAGACGCGGATGCTCTTCGCGGACGTCCTGGTGTCCGCCGGTGAAACCGACTCAGCGGTAAGGGAGTTGGAGAGAGTCCTCGTGCTGCGTGAGCTGATGGGCGGCGAAGGCGTACGTGAGGTCCGGGAGTTGCTGGAAGGGTTGAGGTGACCCGCCCGGCCGGCGACCTCGGGATCACCGTCACAGCCGAGGCGGATGCGTGCGGTAGTACTCGGTCGGGTCGGGACGCAGCCGCCTCGACGGACGCCCCGAGTCCAGTCGGGGCAGGTACCGGCGGAGTCGGTCGAACACCTCACGGACATCCGCTGGGCGCTCCTCCGCCTCCCACCGGACCATCCACAGCGCGAGGGAGGCGAACTCCGGAGGCAGCTCGGCGAGTTTGTCGGGCGGCAGCACCGGGCCGCCCGGTTCCGCCCGCTCCTCCAGTCCGCCGTAGGGCAGCCGCATGACGACCATCTCCAGCAGGATGCAGCCGAGTCCGAAGATGTCCGCCCGCCGCGTCAGGCCCGAGGGGCACGCGTCGGACTGTTCGGGCGAGGCCCAGCCACGCGTGCCGCGCTCGAAGGATGTCTTTTCGCCCGCCATGATCGCGTGGCCCATGTCGATGAGACGGAGTCGGCCGTCCGGTTGCACGATGACGTTCTCGGGTTTGAGGTCGCAGTGCACCAGGTTCCGGTCGTGCACTTCCCGCAGTATTTCGCACAGCTGGCCGATGACGGACGCGACGATCTCGGGGTGCCTCACGGGCCGTTTCTCCAAGAGAACGTTCTGCAGTTGGCGTCCTTCGACGAATTCCATGACCAGGCATCGGCGCCATCGGTGCGTCCCGGAGGCGATGATTTCGGGAATCGCCTGAATTCCCGTCAGCATCATCATGCGGGAGCCCTCTTCGAGAAGCCTCCTGCCTGCCCAGGAGAAGTCGCTCTCGGGGCCGAGGTCCCGGGCCTTCTGGAGCTTCAGCGCCACCCTTTCCCCGCTCCTGCGGTCACGGCCGAGGAAGAGGTCGCCCTGACCGCCGTCACCGACCATGTCCAGCACTTCGTAGCGCTTCTCCACATCACCGATCTCCTCGATCTCCCTCATGGCCACACTCTCTTTCCTCTCTTTTCTCCGTACAGAAATGGAGCAGAAGATGTCACAGCCGTGGCTGCCCCCCGACGGGGTGACGCGCACCTCCGAAGTCATCACGGTATCCGCCGGAATGTTCAAAGGAGGCGAATTCCGGTGCCCTGCCGCTGACGCTCTCAAGACCCGCGGCTACCACACTGCCGACCCCGTACCGCGCCGCCGCGAGCGGTTGGAGAACTTCACTCTCGGCCCCTTCATGGCCGCCTGCGACGCTCGCTTCCGGCCCTCCGGCAGCCTGCCCCGGACGCGTACCGCGCCCTTGCACGACGGCCTGAGGGCGTGGTCGGACCATGGCGTGAAGGCGTACGAGACGGCCTTCCCCGCCGACCCGGAACGCCCCCTGAACGAGGTCCCCGAGCCGTGGACGTACCGCTACCGGCCGTCCGGCCCCGACTCGCGGAACGCCCAGGAGTACCGCTTTACCGTGTGGGGCCGCTGCCTGGCCTCCGCCGACGGTGCCTACCGTGAACTCCGTCTGCCCGTGCACCGCCTGAACCGGGAGCTGCCGCCCGACGGGTTCGTCGCCGCCGTCGCCCTGGTGCTGGCCGAGGGCACCCCCGGGCCGCAGCCGGAGGATGTACGGATCGTGGAGTTCGCGCTGTTCGACGGCCGTACCCGGGAGCTTTTCGCCGGCAGCCGGGAGCAGGCGCTCGCCCGGTACCGCGAGCACGGCCCCGGCGCCCTGGCCGGCGTACTGGACGGACGGGAATACCGCCCTGGCTCCGCGTGCGGCGGATGTCCCTACCTGTCGGTCTGCCCGGCGCTGCGCGCGGCGCCCGGACTGCTGGGCATCGAGTCGCCGAACCGGCCCCGACGTACCTGGTCGGTGACCAACGGGCGCAACTACCGGGCCTGCCCGGCCCGCGACCACATGCGCCGGCTGCACCTGCCCACGGCGGACTCCGTCGAGCGCGAGGTGACGGCCGAGCGCGGCCGGGCCCTGCACGCCTACCTCGCCGACCGGCACGGCCACGGATCACCTCGACCGTGCACGGTCGAGGTTCCCGAGGAGTGGGTGCCGGACGGATTCGACCTGCCCGACCGCGAACGCACCCTCGGCGCAGTCCTGTTGCGACGGCACGCCGCGGTCTGCCCGCTGCGGTGCGTCGGGGACGGGACGGACGTGCGGACCGAACCCCGGGTGGTGCGGCACGACACCGTCGCCGACGTGGTGGTGATCGCCGCACCCGACCTGCTTTACCGGGACGCCGACTCATGGGTGTGGCGCGAGACCAAGACCTCCGCCACCGACCGGCGGTCCAACCGTCCCCTGCTGGAGCTCTACCCCCAACTGGCCCTGGCGGTCGTGCTGATCGGCCGCGGTGACCTGGGCGGCGCTCCGTCCCGTGCCCGGGTCGAGCTGGAGGTGCTCCGCCCCGGCGGTGCCGACCTGGAGATCATCGACCCCTTCGACTCCGCCAACCGGACCTCGGCTGAGGGAATCCTGCGGACGATGGTGGCCGACTGGCACGGGGACGACCGCTACACGGCCGTGCCCGGACGCTCCTGCCAGCGGTGCGAAGTGGCCCGCTGGTGCTCGGTGTCGGCCGCCACCGAGGCCACGGCGTGAGGGCGGGGGCGGCCCGCCGGGCCGACCAGCCGGACACCAGGGGGGAATCTGAGGGCGCGGGCAGCGAACTCTTCCGCGAGCTTGCCCGCATGGTGGTTGCCCTCGCCGAGGTTCAGGGTCTGCGCTCGTTCGCCCTGCCCTATCCCGGCCTCGCCCAGCGTGCGCTGGACCGCACGGTGATGCACTGCCTCGACGCCGGGGAGGAACCGCCGAAAAGCCTTCCGGAGCTGTGGGAGTGGTGCCGGACCAAGCCGGCGGACGATCCGCTCTTCGCGGTTCCCGCCTCCCTGGTCACCCCGGGCGCGACGCTGGTACACCCGGTCGGCCGGATGCCGACGCGGTCGTGCCTCGAAGTCGCCTCGTACGGGCCGGACGGGGGCGTGGCGGCGCAGGCCCGCGCGCTTCTGGGCGACCTGGAAGCGCGGTGCGGAACGGGCGAGCGCTACTGGCAGTGTCGGAGCTTCTTGGCCCACCACGCGGTGGTCCACCAGCAGGACCGCTTCGGGTTCGGCTGGAGCAAGGCCGTCTGGAGCCGCGTCAAGGACCTCTACGGGCCGCTGCCAGAATCCCTGCTCTTCGACGGCGACTTCCTGCGCTGCCCCTCGTGCGGACTCCCCGTGCTGCCCAGGCACCGGGCCGTGCCCGTACCCGGGCCGTCCGCCACCGACACGGACATCTGGTGCGAGGGGGAGGAATGCCCACGCGACGACCCTCCGGAACTGATCCGCGATCCGGAACAGACGTGGATCCTGCGGCGTCCACTGCGGATGTTCCTCACACTGCCGCATCGCACCGAAGAGGCCGCCCTGGACGCGCTGGATCGTGCCGGGATCGACCATGAGGCCCTGTCGGGGCCTCTGTCCGCCTACCGGTTGAGGGACTCTGGTCCCGCGATCGTCGACATCCAGGTGTACGACCGCCTTCAGCCGGCCCTCCTCGCCGCGCATCTAACCGACAGCGCGCCCCTCGCGGACCGCACTCTCGTCGTGGTCCCGGATGCGCTCGCCGGACGGGACGGCTACCGCGAGGCCTTCACCGACGCCCTTCCCGCGCTTCTACGGGACCGGCTGGTGCTCACCACACCCGTGGACCTCGTACCCGACCTGGGTCGGGCTCCGAGAGAGGAGAAGAACGATGCGTAGCATCACCCCGCCGCTGACCGACGTACTCCGCGCCCTCAAGGCATACCTTGGGCCGGCCGTCCGCAAGCCCGCCCTGGAAGACCTCTGCCAGGTGGAACTCGGCCTGTATCTCCAGCAGAAGCTGATGCCGGGCAGCCCCGCGGGCAGTGCCTGGGTACTCTTCAGCGGATACGGGTTCGCCGAGGCGCACGGAGCACAGCTGCCGCCGGACATCGCGCGGACGCTGCGTGTCGCCCGGTACTCGCTGTGGACCCTGCGCAGGGGCCGCACCTGGCGCGAGGCGCTGGAAACCTACCAGCTGTTCGACCCGAGGGTGCGCGGCTACGAAGTGCCGGACACCGAGTCGCCCGCCACCCGCCGCGAACTCTCCGTCGCCGGAGACCGCTTCGCCGTCTACGAGCAACTGCTGAGTGTCGCACCGCCGCTGGCGGGCAAACGCATGCCGGTCGCGGGCCAGGGCCCGCACGCTTTCCCCGTCAGCCGCACCCTGGCCGTCGTCGATCTGCCGTCCGTCCCTCACACCCCCCTCGTAGCCCACGACATGGACCTGGAACCGGCCGGCGCCGGAGAGCCCCTGGTCTTCACCAGGAAGGGCCTGGAGCGCACCGCAGCGGACATGGACGCCACGCACGCCCGCGCCGGCGAGGGAAGGCCGCCGCGCTGGCTGGAGCGGCTGCGGGCCTTCGACCTGTCCGCCAAGGAGAACGGCACGTTCCACAAGGCCGGCAAGGACGAGGACTTCTCGTTCACGGTCGACGGGATCCAGCACCTGCTCGGTATCGTCGGCGCGGGCAAGAGCACGCTGCGCGACATCATCGCCGTCCATCTCGCCAAGCTCGGCAAGCGCACCACCATCGTGGTCACCGACGTCGCGGAGGTGCTGAAGCTCGTCCGGCTCTACGGTCTGTACACCGACGGCGCCGCCGCACCCGTGCTCGGGTCCTCCGGCCGGGAGCGGCATGCCCAGCGGCTGCACCGCCGGCTGGCGGGCCGGGGCGAACACCGGCTGCTCGCCCATGACGACCCCGCCTTCGCCTACCTTGGGACCTCCTGCGTGCTCAACGTGAGGCGGCAGGGCGCCACTTCGTCCACCGAGCCGCTCGCCTTCGGCGAGGCACCCTGCTCCCGGCTCCAGCCACCGTCGGACCCGAGGCGCGACAAGGGTGGCGGTCGGGCCTCCGAATGGCAGAGGAGCGCGACGAGCTGCCCGTACTGGTCCGCCTGCCCCCGGTACCACGGAGCCCGCACCCTGGTCGGCGCCCTGATCTGGGTGGCCACGCCGGCCGGACTGATTGACGCCTCACCGCCCCGCCCCCAGAACGGCGAGCGCATCCGCTACCTCGAACTCGCCTGCCGCCGCAGCGACCTCGTGATCATCGACGAGGCCGACCGTGTGCAGATGCAGTTCGACCAGACCTTCGCACCCGCCGTCGTCCTCGCCAGCGACGAGGACAAGGGCCTCATCGACCAGCTGAGCCGGCACAAGATCCGGGAACTCGCGGCCAGCGGGCGCACCCAGCTCTCCGAACGGGACGTGGAGACCTTCGCCGCCGCCCTCAACACCGCCGGATCGGCCACCGACCGGCTGTACGCGATGCTCGTCGCCAGGTATGACCTGCGCAGGTGGGTGCGGATGGGCTACTTCAGTGCCTGGACGCTGCAGCTCGGACTGCTCGACGAGCGCTACGAACTCCCCGACGGCAGCGGGCCGGAACACCGGAACCACGCCCCGAGACAGGCTCTCGGCAAGCTTCTGGACGCCTTTCGGGACAACCCCTTCGGCGACCGCCACCGTAGGACGGAGGAGGACTTCAGCGAGCTGACCGCCCTCCTCAACGAACTCCTCCACACCGGGAACCCGGAGAACACCCGGCGCCACCTGGCCGAGGTCATGGACGAGGTCTTCCACATCGACCCGCAGTACATGGCCGCCCGGCAGCAGACGTACAAGGAGAAGTACGACGAGTGGCAGCGCGCGGAGGAGGAACGGCAGCAGGGGCGAGGCCGCCGCCGGAAGCCCAAGCCAGCGCCCCAGACACCTGAGCAGTGGCATAGGGAGCTCGCCGAACGCTTCGAGTTCACGCTGCTGCTCAGCGCCCTGGAACCACGGCTCGCCATGATCAACGCCATGTGGCCCCGCGTCGAGGCCGCCCTCAGCCTGGGCTACAACACGATGTACCGTCGGCCGCTCGACTACGGCCCGATGGTGCCCGAGGCCCCGATGGGCAACGTACTCGGCTTCCAGTTCCGGGTCCCGGGCGAGGACAAGGGCGGAGTCCGCAGCGGCGAGCTGACCTTCTTCCGCTGCAGCGGCGTCGGGCGTGAACTGCTGCGCGCCATGCCCCACCTCGCCTCCGTCGACGGCAGGCCCGGCGCCCATCTGCTGCTCATGTCCGGCAGCAGTTGGGCAGGCGCGTCCAGCCGCTACCACGTCTGCGTCCCGGTCGGCGTGATCATCGAGCCGCCGGCCGAGGTGACCGAACGCATCGCGAGCGAGAGCCTGATGCGCTTCGAGTTCATCGACGACGGCGACGAGAAACTGCGCCTGTCGGGAACTCACCCGGACGACCGCCCCGAGAAGCTGCGCCGCATCGCCACCCACCTCGGCGCCGGGGAGTACGACGCCCCCGAAGGAGGCCCGCTGGAGCGCGAGCTGCTCTCCCTTCGTCCGGGGAAACGCGACCAGATCCTCCTGCTGGTCGGCAGCTACGCCGAGGCGCGCATCGTGGCCGACACCCTCCACAACCTCAACTCCCGTTGGCGCGACAGCGTGCTGTGCCTGGTCTCGGACGACGAGGAGATCGCCCCGGAGGACGAGGCGCCGTCCGCCTACCGTGCCCGGTCACTGCGCCGGGGCGACGTCGAACACCTGAAGGACCTCGACGCGAACATCCTCGTGGCGCCCCTGCTGGCCGTGGAGCGAGGCCATAACATTCTCAACGACGACGACGAGGCGGCCATCGGCACGGTCTACTTCCTGGCACGGCCCAATCCGCACCCCGAGGACCTGTCCCTGGCTGTCCACGCCGTCAACGACTGGATCGTCCGCGCCGTCACCGGCGGTGACTTCGACACCTGGGTACGGGGACAGGCCACCGTCGAGGAAGGTGCCGACGAGGTCCGCCGCCTCGCCCGTTCACGCTGGTACCAGGTACTCGCCCGCTCGATGGCGTGGAGCCGCCTCAACGACGAGGTGAGGGAGCAGGTCACCTGGGACATGCTGGTCCTGATGTGGCAGGTGATCGGGCGGCTGGTGCGCGGCGGTGTACCGGCCCGGGTGGTCTTCGTCGACGCCGCCTTCGCCCCGAACCGCGGGGCCGTACCACCGCAGGCCGACACCCCCAAGTCCAGCCTGCTGCACAGCGTGCTCGACGTGCTGGACCCGTACTTCGAGGGCGACACGAAGAGCGCGGAGGAGCAGTTCATCGCCCACGCCCTGTACGAACCCCTCCGGCGCATGCTCACCCGTCTGCTTGCCCCTGCTCCCGCCCCGGCCCACCCGTAAGCGCCGAACTCCAGCTTTCAGGAGGAAATTTCGTGTATCACGTCATTCGCAACGCGGCCTACGAACCCGACCCGCTGCATGGACCGTGGCGGGAGGAGATGAGTGTGCTGCGGCTCGGCGAGGAGTTGCACACCGAGCTCACCAGGATGCACGCCGAGGCCGACCAGGGTTCCGTCCGCCCTGATCGGCTTCCCGTACGCAGGCTCAACTCGCTGCTCCAGGCGATGGCCCCCGGTGTCATCGCGACCGGCCGCAATGCCGGAACGGACGGCCGCCTGCCCTGGCTCTACGCGCGGGAAGCCGTCCCGCCGGAGGTGCTGGCTCCGGTGATCGGCACCTGGGCGGCGGGCATGTACCGGGAGGAGGACGACACCGAAGACGCCGACCTGGAGGGGAGGCTCCGCTCCGACAACCCGGCCGAGGCCATCCAACTGCCACATTGGGAGGCCGAATCGGTCGACCTCACCGAGACCGTGACCTCGGCGGGCGGAACAGCCGAACCCGCCGCACGGCTCTACAGCCTGCTGCCCGAGTGGGTCGCCTTCCGGCTTGCCGCCCGGACGTTCCGCACCGGGGGCACCACACTCCACTTTCGCGTCGAGAGCTCGGGCAACGGCGCGCGACTCGTCTCCTGGCCGCCACAGCGATACGAGCGCCGCGGACAGACCTGGTACTACTCGGCTTGCCTCAACATCACCGTCCACACCGTGCCGTTCGCCCCACGGTTCCGCGTCCATGTGTCCTCGCAGGTACGTCGGTGGGCCACCCGGCTGGACGTACGCCCCCACCAGCTCGGCGGCGCGACCGTTCTGCTCGACGCTCCGCTGCCATGGCCGGGAGGGCCGGACCGGAGCCACCGGTTGATGGTGAACACCCTCGGCTACGACCGGCGGCTGAAGGAACTGGCCTGGCGCCACCACAGCCCCGCACCGCTCCTGCCCGAGCTGGACATCGTACGCAACTACCCGCAGCCCGAGGCGCTCCTCTCCCACCCGGAACGCTGGATCAACGGGTCCGGTGACGTGGCCGCCGGCATCGTCTACCACCCGTCGATCGGCCCGCACGAGGTCGGACCCGGGTTGATGCCACAGGAGCGGGCGGATCTGGACGCCTGGGTCGAGGACGGGCTGCGCCCCATGCTGACCCGGGTCCCCGACCTCACGCGGGTCACCCGGAGCAACACCCCCTCATTGCTGCCTCGTTCGGGAGCCGGACGTGGTCCGGACGTCCGGGACACGCAGCTGGCCCTGCAGCGGCGGGCGGCGCTGGCACGCGCACTCAACGGCCGTCCCCTGGAGATCGACGTCTTCTGGCAGTCCCCGGAAACCCGTGCCGCGCTGCTCGCGGAGCTGCCGAAGCTCATCGGCTTCCCTCCCGGGGAGAGCATGGGGCCGGCCGATGACGACACCTGGCGGTGGCGGGGCGAGGGGGTCGAGATCCGCGTACGAGCCCGGCCCGCGGGGCCCCTGGCCGACGCCCTGCCAGTCTCCCGGGAGCGCAGTCGCCCCAGGGCCGCCCGGCTGGCCGAAGCAGTCGAAGGGCGCTGCCGACTTGTGGCGGACCGAGTGGTTCCGCGTCCCGACGCGGCCGGAGTCGTGATCACGGAGATCGCCGGCAAGGAGCGCTTCGCCGCCGTCCCCGACTCCGATCCCAAGCATGCGCTGCGCATCGCCTGGGCGCGGCAGGGCCGGCTGAGCCAGTTCGTCAACCTGCCCGACGACACCGACAGCGGCTTGAAGCACCGGGCCAAGTGGGCCTGGCTGGACGCCTTTCGGCAGCTCGGCGCGATCAGTCCGCCCGCCCCTCGAGTGGGGGCCGGAGTTCCCGGCGACCTCCAGTACGTGGCGCTCTGGCTCGTACGCCACACCAGGAAGGGGCCCACGCGGCGCCCCGTTCATCGGCTTGTCGCGGTGCGGGTCCGCCCCGGGGACGAAGGGCCGGGCGTCATCGAGGGGTGGGACGTCGAGCGCGCCGAATGGGTGCCGTACTCGAAGCTGTTGCTGCTGCTCTCCCAGGCAGTGGAACCAGTGGTGGAGACGGGGAAGGAGACTGATACGGGTGGCCCTGGCGACGGCGTGACCGCCAGGGGCGGGCTCCGGCCCGGTGCCCGCCCAGGTGTGGAGCAGCACAGGCAGCGGGAGGCCGAGCGGCAGATCCGCGCGCTGCTCTTCCAGCTCCGCGGTCGCCCGACCCTCGTGCTGGCGGACGCAGGCAATCTGCGCCAGTGCTGGCCTCGTCTGCGCAACGGCGAGCTGGACCGGGACATGCTCGGCTTCGGCACCGAACCAGCCCAGCGCCACACGCTCTACGGTGACGACCTGCGGGTGGTGCTCGTAAGGGACGCCAACGCTCGGGAGGAAGTGGCGGAGTGGTACGCCCACGACGCCAAGGGCAGCGTCGGCTTCGCCGAGGGCGTGTGGGGGACGGCAGAGACGGAGAGCCGTGTCTTCGCGAGTACGGCCTCGAAGCCGCACACAGTGGCGAAACTACCGAAGGGCCTCATGAAGCTGGCGCCCACGGCACAGGGCCGGACAGCACCCGGGAAGACTGCCTGGAACCCCGGGCAGCTGGAGATCACCGTGCTCGGCTGCCTGTCGGAGAAGGCGCTGGCGGACTCGGGGCGTGAAGGGGACCTGCCTGACCGGCCGGCGGAGTGGGCGACGCTCACGCACCAGCTGCGCTACCAAGACGACTACCCGCCGCTCGCCCGGCCCCTCCCGTTGCATTTGGCGCGTCTCGCTGGTGAGTACGTGCTTCCGGTGGCCGGAACGAAAAAGGAGGGGAGCATGTCATCCGCTCCATGAGCGAGGCACCGCCTGCATGGGGCGTCCCAACGACAGACGCTGAGAGGCATCATTGCTCCCTCGTGTGAGTGCCAAAGGCTGAACCTGACCACGGTTGACGGTGTCTGGTGCACTCCTTGCTGGGATCACCGCGCTCGTTGCTTTCTCCACGATGACGCTCGTTTGACGCTCTGCGTGTCTGGTGACCCCAGACTGAGATGAGAGATTGCACCTTTTGGAGCCGGTCAAGAAGGACGCCTGGCCTGCGGTTTTGTGCGCTTTTATCACATGCGGTGCGGGTGGTGCGGGGCATTCCGAATGCTGGAATATTGCTTGTGACGCTCCTGCTGGGTCCCGGGGCGACCGCCGTGCAGCAGGGAGCGGTATCCGGTCAGGTCGTCCGTGCCTTCGCCGCCCAGGCCCTCGACTCTCACCGGGTCAAGAATCCGCGTCGACCACGTGTTGATCCGTAGCCGGCTCGTCCGTCCGGTCACCGAGATCCCCTACTGAAAGTCGGGCTTGTCGCGGGGCAGCAGCACCTCGCGGGCACGTGCGTGGAGCCCGGCCAGCCGCCCGGTCCGTTCGTCGAGTTGGAAGACGAACGCCTTGGCCTGGTCGGCAAAGACGGCTGCTGGTTTGCTCAGGCCCGCTCGGGTGATCACCATCAGCCGTTTGAGAACGTCGTCCCCGGCTGCTGCGGCCTCACCGTTGAGTGCCTTCAGGGCAGGCGCGGAAAGGTCCTTCTGCGCGCTGTGCAGGGCGATGTGAAAGTGGGTGGAGCGAAGGGGGTTCTCGGCGTCGCCTTCGTAGACGTCGGTGAAACCGAAGGTGCCGAGCTGGCCGAGCACGGTCAGGAAGAGTTCCTCGTAGCCGATTCCGGGCCGGGTGGGGTCAGCAGCGCTGTCGTCGTCCTCGATGGACCCAACGTCCTCACTCTCCCAAGCAGGGTGTCCGGCTCCGATCAGTTTTGCCAGCTCTGCCACGGACAGGTCGGCGCGGGGCACCCCAGGGACGGGAGAGAGGGGCCGCCCGAGTGACCGGTTGATATCGACACGGGTCCAGAGGTCGACTTCCGAGCACCAAAGATCGATCACCCAGCCAAGACGGGGCTTGAGAGAGATGCGGAGCTCGTGGCCGTCGACCGTGGCATCGACATGAGGATCGCGGTGGCTGGGAGTGACGAGCTCGGGGGCGTAGTAGGGGTCGCGCAGGCTGTAGATGTTTCCTGCGGCCACTCGACGTACTACTACTCCTTGTGCGTCCAGCAGGTCGGCCAGTTCGGTCAGGTCCGAGTGCTCGTTCTCGTGCCAGCGCCAGGGGGACGGGACGGGCGCGCCGGTGAGATGCGCGGTCGTATGGGCGTGCACCGCGTCGGCGAGTGCTTCCTCACTGGTGTCCAGCGGCAGAACCGAAGCGGCGGCCGTCAGGCCAGGTCCGGTGAGGCCCAGGCGCCACATGATGGTGTACGGGAACCGCACGTGCGCGAGCAACACGCCACGCTTCCCGTCCAGATCCACCTTCAGGTAGAGCGGCGCCGTTTCAGCGACTTCGATGCGGTGCGCGAGCTCCGGATGACGCTCGGCCAGGGTCTTCCCGAGACTCTGAAAACGTATGTACGTGCCGAAAGCGGCGAGCATGTCGCTGGTCGGAAAGGGCAACGGGTGCGCTCCAAGGCAGGGGAGGGGCAGGCGACGGGCAGCAGGCGTGGGTGAGTTGAGGAAGCCTACGCCCGGTGATCAGGCCGGGCAACGAGCTCGTCGGCCTGCTGGCCGGAAGTGCACCTTGCTGCTCCGGGCTTGGGATCGATCTCGGCCTAGACGCCCTTGCCGCTGGGCGGGTAGGTCTCCGTGCCCCACCGGTCGGCGAGTGAGGTGACCTCCCTAGCCCCGCCCCCGCCCGCTTCCCCGGCGAAGTCGGCGGCGTCATGACCATCCGTGTGGTGATCGCCGACGACCAGGTCATGGTCCGTGTCGGGTTCGCGACGATCCTCGCCGCCGAGGACGACATCGAGGACGACATCGAGGACGACATCGAGGACGGCATCGAGGTCGTCAGGGAGGCCGCGGACGGGGTGTACGCGGTCGAACTCGCCGAGCAGCACCGGCCCGACGTGGTGCTGATGGACATCCGCATGCCCCGCATGGACGGGCGGAAGGCGCTGCGCAGACTGACCCGCCCAGCACCGTGAATCCGCTGAAGGTCGTCGTGGTGACGACGTTCGACGACGACGAGTACGTCCAGCGCGCTCGCCGCCGCCGCGCACGCGCGCTTCCGAAGCCATCCGTATCCGCAACCCCTCAGCTCGCCCGCACCGCGGCGAGGAACCGGCTGGGTTCCCCGTGCCATGACACCCGTAGCGCCTCGCGGGCCCGGGTGCAGGCCACGAACAACAGGCTGAGTTCGCTGAGCAGGTCCTCACGGTGCTGCTGGGCGTCGGTCTCCTCGGCCGTCACGGCATTGCGTAGTGGGACCGTGCCCTCCTTGACTCCGGCCACCGCGACACAGCGGAACTCCAGCCCCTTCATGCGGTGCATCGTGCCGATCCGGACTCCGTCACCGGCCGCCGACCCACCGCCGAGTACCACGGCTGGAACGCCCGACTGTTCCAGCGTCTGTCTGATTTCCTTGCCGAGCTGGGTGTAGCGCACGGCGATGCCGATCTCGCGCGGGGCGACACCGGCGTGCGTCCAGTCGCGGACCTGGCCCACCAGCCCGGCGAGCTCCTCCAGTTTGTCCTCGGCGCCCGAAGTCCGGGGCAGTGCTCCATGAAAGGCGGACCGGTAGCCGTTCAGCGACTCGGTCCCCTCGTCCATGTCGTCGACCGATTCACCGGTGAGCAGCGCCGTGGACCAGGCCAGGATCTCCTGCGTGGTGCGGTAGTTGATGCGAAGCCGGGTTGAGCGGCCGGTCACCGGGATGCCGAGGCTGCGCAGGGAGACCTTGTTTCCGTAGATCCGCTGATACGTGTCGCCCGCGATGAACAGGTCGTCCGGTCCGGAGGCCACCAGGGCCCGGAGCAGCCGCCATTGGGCCGGGTGCAGGTCCTGCGCCTCGTCGATCACCACATGACGGAACGGGCGCTCGCCGCCCTTCGCGTCGAGCAGCCGGGCGGCCTCCGCGCAGATCTGGAGGAACGTCCATTCGCGTGCCTGCGCCAGTTCCCTGGTGAAGGCCTCGACCGCGCGCCACACCTGGGCCCGCTTGAGCGGCCCGAGCGCGGTCCCGCGCCCGGCGCGCGACGCCTTGAGATAGGCCTCTGGCGTCCGCAGGTCCTGGGCCAGTACGACCTGCCGCCACTCCTGGTCGAGGAAGACATCGGTGAAGTCGGCACCGGTTCGCCGGGCGATCCGGGCCCAGCGCGCGGTGATCTCCTTGTGGTCGGTGACCAGCGAGAGAGGAGCACCCCGGTCCTCACGTACGAGCTGATGAGCGAGTGCGTCCACGTTGACCACCCTGATCTTCGCGCGCAACGCCGGGTGGGGGATGAGGAGTTCGAGGCTGCGGCGGAGATCGGCGGCGAGGTCCCGGGTGTACGTGGTCAGCAGGATGGACTCGTCCGGAGCGTCGGCGGGCAGCTGCCGTGCCAGGTGCAGAGCACGGTGCAACGCGACGACTGTCTTGCCGGTGCCGGGGCCGCCCACGACGCGCGCCGGTCCCCTGTACGACGGCCGGTAGGCGACCCGGTGCTGGCTGGGGTGCAGGAACACCCGCCAGGTGTCGAACGGCCGCGCGAGGATGTCCATCAGCTCGTCGGGGCCGGTGACCAGAGCGATCCGTCCGCGGGAGTGGGCCATCGCGGCCGACAGGTCGTCCGGGGCGGTGGGGAACGGGGACAGGTCGCCGCCCGGTACGGCGTTGACCTCCTGGGATGCCGAAGGCGAGGCGTGCTCCAGCTGGACTGCCACCACCTCTCGCCAGACGTCCTCCGGAGACATGCCGGCGGCGAGCCCGGCCAGTACGTCGTACTGCTGCTCCGGAAGGATCTTCTGCAGCGCGTCGAGATGGGCCTCGTCGGTGAGGTGCCGGACCAGCGGCAGCAGATCCGCGTCGATGCCGAGCCGGACGAGGTCCTTGTCGTCGACCTTCCCGAACAGCCGTCGGTCGGCTTCGCCGGCCAGCTCTCGTATGCCCGCCGTCGCGCGTTCCAGGGCCACGTCGTTGCGCAGTTCGATGCCCTGGGTCGCCGAGTTGACCGTCGCCCGGTGCTTGCGGGCCCAGGCGATCGCGTCGTCGTGCGGCATGACCTTGAGCAGGAGGAAACTGTCGCCGGACTCGGGGGCGAGGACGACGCCGCGCATGAACTTGTCGATACGAATGGTCCGGATCCGCGGGTCGCGCGGCTGCTGCAGCTTCTCCAGATGCAGGCCCGCGTGCCGGTGCGCCCGGAACTTGTCGAAGACCTCCTGGACCCGCTTCTGCACCGGCTTTTCCAGCCGGGCGAACTCCATCAGGAAGTCCTTGTGGATGCCCAGCATCGCCATGGGTGTCCTCCGCGCGTGCGGCCGGTCGGCCAACCTGTCGGTTTGCCTGATCACCGTACCCGGATGGAGGAGGATGACGAGGCAGTCTTGTCAGACCTTGCCGGAGAGGGACGCGCGTGCACGCTCAGGAGACCACGTTCAGCAAGCTCGTCCAGGGCGAGATGCAGTTTCAGGTGCCGCTGTATCAGCGTACCTACAGCTGGCAGCAGGCGGAGCTGAAACAACTCTGGGACGATGTCATGGAGTTGGTCGAGGAGCGTCTTGAAGGTCGTGCGACGACCGGGCACTTCCTGGGTTCCGTGGTGCTTGCCCCGACCGGCGTCGCCGCCGGTGCGATGCAGCGCTGGCTGGTCGTCGACGGGCAGCAGCGGCTCACCACTCTGATGCTCGCCTTCACCGCCCTGCGCGACCACCACCGGGAGCAGGGCGCGGACAAGAAGGCCGCTCGCATCAACGACCTCCTGCTGGTCAACAGCTACCGCGAGGGCGACGAGCATTACCGGCTGCTGCCGACCCAGGCCGATCGGGACGCCTTCACCGCGTGTGTCGAGAGCACCCCGCGCGCGGGCGGCCCCGGCAACATCGGGGCCGCCTACCGCTTCTTCCTCGGCGTACTGGCCGAGGGCACCGAGAACGGTGGAGAGAAGTGGACCGAGGCGGTGGAGACCGTACTGGGCGGGCAGCTGTCCATCGTCGCGATCACCGCGGCGGAGGGCGACAACGTCTACCGGATCTTCGAATCGATCAACAATACCGGCGTCGGACTCAGCCAGAGCGACCTCCTGCGCAACTACGTCTTCATGTGTCTGCCGACCCGCGGTGAGGCCGTCTACCGCAGCCGCTGGCTGCCCATGCAGGAGCTGCTCGGCCCGGAGAACCTCGAACTCCTCGTCTGGCTGGACCTGGTGGTCAGCGGCAACAGCCGGGCCAAGCAGAGCGAGACCTACCGCGACCAGAAGAAGCGCCTGGAGGCTCTGAACGGCGGAGAGGCCGCACTGGAGCGGGAAGTGGCCGCGCTGGCGGAGCGCGCGGAGAGGCTGATGCGCATCCTGGAGCCCGCACGCGAGCAGGACCCGGGTCTACGGCTGGCGCTGGAGCGGCTCGCCCGGTGGGGCGGCCTGACCCACTACCCGCTGGCCCTCCACCTCCTGGACCGGGTCGACGCGGGGCAGGCGTCCGCCGCCGACGCGGCCCAGGCCCTTGCCTACGCCGAGAGTTACCTGGTCCGTCGCCTGTTCGCCGGGCTGTCCACGACGGGCAACAACCGGGTCTTCATGGAGCTCCCCAAGGAGCTGGACAAGGACCTTCCGCCGGCCGAAGCCGTACGCAGCCATCTGTCGCGCAGTACGGCCGGGCCCCGCCTCTGGCCCCGGGACGAGACCGTCCGCGAGGCGATCCGCACCCGGCCCTTCTACAAGTCGGGCCGCAGCGGGCAGCGTTTCCAGGTGCTGCGCAGGCTGGAGGAGAGTTACGAGGCCAGCGAGCCGGTCGACTACGGCAGGGCTCGGCTCACCGTGGAGCACGTCCTGCCGCAGAATCCCGCCCAGGACTGGTTCGACCTGCTCGCCGAGGAGACCGAGGACGCCCAGAGTCCCGGCGAACTGCTGGCCACGCTCGTGCACACCCTCGGCAACCTCACTCTCTCCGCCGACAACGCACGCCTGTCCAACCACCCCTTCCGCCGCAAGCAGGAGATCCTCGATGCCAGCGCCCTGCGGATGAACCAGCAGATCGCCGCTCGGACCCGTTGGGGCCGGGCCGAGATCCTCGCCCGCGCCGACGAACTGGCGGACCGTGCACTGGTGCTGTGGCCGGGCCCGATCGAGGACCTGGCGCCCGCCGACGCGGAGTCACCGGTCTGGACGGAGCTGCGCGCGGTCCTGCGGGCCATGCCCACCGGCGCCTGGACGACGTACGGCGAACTCGCCGCTCTCCTCGGGACGCACGCCATCGCCGTCGGCAACTACCTGATGTCGAAGCCGGGCGTGTACGGGGCGCACCGGGTCCTGACCGCCGACGGCCGGGTCGCCGAAGGATTCCGTTGGCCCGACGGCCAGGACAAGGGAGATCCGCGTGGCCTGTTGGCGGCCGAAGGCGTCTCCTTCGACGACGCCGGCCGCGCCCACCGCTCCCAGAGGCTGACCGCCACCGACCTGGCGGCGCTCCTGGGCAAGGACCCCGACGACCTCACCGTGCCCTCCGCCTCCCCCTCCCCGGGCTACGAACAGCTGCCGGCCGCCGCACGCTTCGAGGCCCAGCTGAGCGACAACCAGACGCCGGAGACCGTCCAGGGCATACGCGCCGTGCTGTCCGCCTGGGAGGACCTGGGCGGCCACCGCGATTACGGCAAGGCGAGCGAGACCAGCTGCTATCCGGCGATCCAAGTGGACGGCGAACCGCGCCCGCGCGTCCTGTGGCCGATCACGCTCTACCCCGTGAGCGGTGTGGCCGAGGTGGTCTTCCAGTACCTGAAGCGTCGTCCGCCCTTCGACGACGAACCGATGCGACGCGAGCTGATGCACCGTCTGAACAAGATCGACGGTGTCGAGCTGGCCGAGGCGAAACTGGACCTGCGCCCCTCCTTCCCGCTGGAGGTCTTCGCGGAGCACGCGGAGGAGATCAGCGCCGTGCTGGAGTGGTTCGTCCACGTCGTCGCACTGGCCGAGGCGCGGCGGTCGCTGGCTGAAAGTGATGTTCTGGATGGGGTGGGGCGCGGGTAGCCTGCGCGAACAGTGATCGGTATGTCACCCCGGGCACAGGTGCGTGGAGAGTGGCCTGCGACCGGAGCGCGGGGGGCCCATGGTGGACGCAGTCGAGGGTGTCGCCGACGGCGGCCGGCGGGTGGTGCCCGCGGTGTTGCCGCAGGTCCTGCGCGCGTGGCTCGGCGTCGTCGCCGGGATCGCCGTGCTGGTGGTCGCCGGGATCGGGATGCTGTACGCCGGGCACGGCGAGCCCGGCACCGCGGACAGGTGGGTCATCGACCCGACGGCGGACAGTGTGCGGCCGCCGTGGCGGCGCGTCGCTCTGGCCACGGACTTTCTGGGCGAGCCCATCGGCGCGGCCGTGCTGGTCGTGGTCGCCGTGACGGGCTGCCTGCTGCTTCGGAGAACCCGCGCCGCGGTGCTCGTCGTCGCCGGGGCCGGCGTCACCGTGGGGGTTGCGCGGCTGCTCAAGCACCTGGTGGGGCGCACGATCCACGGTGACGGCAATCTGTCCTACCCGAGCGGGCACACCGCCTTCGTCACCGCTCTCGCCCTCGTGTTCGCGCTCCTCGTGGTCGGGCGGCTCGGCCTCGGCAGGGCGGGCGGCGCGCTGCTCGTGCTCGGCGCGGCGCTGGTCGCCGGCGCCGCCATGGGCTGGGCCCAGGTCGCCCTGGGCGCGCACTACCCGACCGATGTCCTCGGCGGCTGGTGCACCGCGCTCGCGGTGGTGCCGGTGACCGCGTGGTGCGTCGACCGGGTCGCCGACACCGGTCGACGGCAAACTCCCTGACGTAGCGTCACGTCACGTCAGGCCAAGCGGCGGAACACCGGCTTCACCGGGCGGCCCTCCAGCCAAGGCGTGGGGTCCCCCGCGTCCAGCGCCTTCCGGTACACCGCGCACGCCTGGGCCACCGCGTCGACGGTGTGGTCGATGTCGGCGTCGCTGAGTGCGCTGCTCACGACGAACGACGGGGCCAGGACCCCGGCCGCGAGGAGTCGGCGCAGGAACAGGGTGCGGTACCGCTGTGACGGCTGACCGTTCCCGTCGAGGGTGGCGAAGACCAGGTTGCTCGCCCGGCCCCGGACGGTGATGTGGTCGCCCACACCCATGCCGGCCGCCGCCTCGCGCACCCCGGCGGCCAACCGCTCGCCCAGGGAGTGGAGTTGAGCGGTGATGCCCTCTTCGGTGTAGGTGGTCTGGACGGCCATCGCGGCCGCCAGCGAGTGCGTTTCCGCTCCGTGTGTGGTCGACAGCAGGAACACCCGGTCGCCGGAGTGGCGCAGTCCGCCGCGCTCCATCAGCTCGCGGCGTCCCGCCAGCGCGGAGACGGCGAATCCGTTGCCCAGCGCCTTGCCGAAGGTGGAGAGGTCGGGGACGACGCCGTACAGACCCTGCGCGCCCGCCTCGGACCAGCGGAAGCCGGTGATCATCTCGTCGAAGACCAGGACGCAGCCGTGCCGGTCCGCCAGCTCGCGCAGGCCGGTGAGGTAGCCGGGCGGGGGTTCGGTGTGGGTGGCGGGTTCGAGGATCAGGCAGGCGACCTCGCCCTGGTGCCGGGTGAGCAGTTCCTCCGTGGCGGCCAGGTCTCCGTAGGGGAACGTCAGGGTGAGGTCGGTGGTCTCCGCCGGGATTCCGGCGGGCATCGGTGTGGTGCCGATGAACCAGTCGTCGGTGGAGAAGAACGGGTGGTCGCCGCAGATGGCCGCCCGCGGGCGGCCCGTGACGGCGCGGGCCAGTCGTACCGCCGCGGTGGTGGCGTCGGAGCCGTTCTTCGCGAACTTCACCATCTCGGCCGTCGGCACGGTGGCCAGGAAGCGTTCCGCGGCCTCGACCTCCATGATGGAGGGCCGGACGAAGTTGCTGCCGCGGTCGAGTTCGCGGCGCACCGCCTCGATCACGCGCGGGTGGGCGTGGCCGAGGCTGACCGACCGCAGCCCCGAGCCGTACTCGATGTAGCGGTTGCCGTCGATGTCCCACACGTGGGCGCCCTGGCCGTGGCTGATGACCGGGGCCAGGTTCTCGGGGTACTGGTCGTCGCCCTTGGCGTAGGTGTGCGCGCCCCCGGGGACCATGGCGTGCAGCCGCTCGTTCGCCGCTCGCGACCGGGGCAGGGAGAACTCTTCGTTGTCCACGGTGGGTTCAGCTCGCTCTCTGCTTCAGGAGTTGTGCTTCAGGACGTCGGCCAGGCTGGGTGCCTCGCGGTCCCGCTGCGACATCGAGGTGGCCGGCAGCGGCCATGGAATGGCGAGTTCCGGGTCGTCGAAGGCGATCGTCACGTCCTCGGCCGGATCGTGCGGGCGGTCGATCCGGTACGAGGTGTCGGCGGTCGCGGTGAGCGCCTGGAAGCCGTGCGCGCACCCCGCCGGGATGTACAGGGTCAGCTGCGTCTCGTCGGACAGCTCGAAGAAGGCGCGGTTGCGGTACGTCGGTGAGTCGGGCCGCAGGTCCACGACGACGTCGAAGATCTTCCCGTACGAGCAGCGCACGAGCTTGGCCTCGCCGGCGCCGGAGCGCAGGTGCAGGCCGCGCAGCACGCCACGGACCGAGCGGGACAGGCTGTCCTGGACGAAGGCGTCCGGGTCGAGGCCCACCGAGCGGACCACGTCGGCGTCGAAGGTGCGGCAGAAGAAGCCGCGCTCGTCGGCGTACGGCGTCGGCTCGAAGAGGTACGCGCCGGAGATCTCCGGGACTTCGGTCGCTCTCATGGAGTCTCCTGCTGAAGGTGCGGGTGGGTGTGGGGGTCGGTTCTGGTGTGACTGTGACAGTGACTGTGACTGTGGGTGTGAGTGTGGGTGCCGGCGGGCGAGGGGAACAGGGCCTCGGTCAACGCCGCGAACTGATCGGCCAGTTCACGGGCGGCGGCCGCGTTCCGTTCGGTGAGGATCTGTCGTAGCTCCGCCGATCGCCGCTCCAGTTCCCGGAACTGTTCGAGCAGCCGGTCGGCGTCGACCTCGCGGGCCGGGTGGCGGTACGCGGCGAGGCCCATGCGGTCCATGAGGGCGTCGCTCTTCGCCGCGTAGCTGAGGGCGAGCGTCGGCGTTCCGGACTTCAGCGCGCAGACCAGGTTGTGGTACCGGGTCGCCACCACGCTGTCGGCGGCCGCCGTCTCCTTCATCAGGTCGGCGAGCGAGGCCGCCTCGGCGGCGGTGACCAGTGGCGAGTCCACCGCGTCGAGGATCGCGTCGACCACCGGCGCGTCGCACTCGTCGCCGGTGAGGAGCCGGACCGGCCTGCCGTCCTCGACCAGCGCGCGCACGAACCGGATCGTCCCGTCGAGGTAGCGCCGGTGGATTTCCTCGGCCCGCGCGCGGTCGTCGTTGCCGCCGTGGAAGGCCATGACGCCGACGCAGACAGGACCCGGCGAATCCGAAGGCGCGCCCGCCTGTGGTGTCGGCAGGGCGAAGGCGAGATCCGGGTAGACCTCGTCGCGCGTGGTGTCCACGCCCATCGCCCGCATCGCGTCGCGGGACAGGTCGTCCCTGTACGAGCGGTACGTGGCGAGCCGCGCCGACCAGCGCACCAGGGTCCGGGTCGGCCGGCTGCCGATCGCCGCCGCGCCGACGCCGACCAGCGCGACCCGGGTGCCGAACAGCCGGCCGGACGCGCAGAGCAGGAACAGCGAGTAAGGGAAACCCCACGGCCGCAGCGGCAGCGTGGCCTCCAGGACGCCCATGCCGGGCACGATCACCACGTCGTGCCTGCGCACCCAGGCCGCGGTGCGGAAGGCGTCGACGAGTTTGCCCGCGCCCTTCGCCGCGATCGCGCCCGCGCGGGACGCGGTCCGGTACTCCCCGCGGTACCAGTGCAGCCGCGTCGCCGGAACGCTGTACCGGGCCGACACGACCTCGGGGCCGCCGCACAGCGCGTCCACGGCCGCGTCCGGGTGCTCGGCGCGGAGGTACCCGAGCACGGCCTCCAGTGATCCGTCGTTGCCGAGGTTGCCGGAGCCGAGCAGGCCGAACACCCCGACGCGGGCGCGTTTCCCGCCTGCCTTCCCGTTCACGCCTGCCTTCCCGTTCACCCCTGGCTCCCCGTACGGCCCTCACGGCCCGCGACGAGGGCGTCTACGGAGACGGTGAGCCGGTCAGGGTCGACCGGGGCCCGGTCCTCGACCCGCTCGCCGGCGCCCGGCCGGACCCGGCTGGTCAGCCACGCGGCCAGGTGGCGGTGGCACGCGCGCCGGTCGGCCGCGGACAGCGGCGCCCGTCGGATCGCCGAGACGAAACCCCAGACGTACTCGGCGAGCAGCCGGGGCGTCGGGTGCAGCGGGCCCGCCCGGCGCGGGTCCAGGTTGACGCACCGGGAGCGCTTGGAGGGGTTCGCCCGCTCGGCGCGGGTGGGGTGGTCGCGGCGGAAGTACAGCAGCTCGGGCACCTGGTGGAAGGGCCCGTGCAGGGTGATCTCGGCGACGAACGTGCGGTCCGCGTGGTGGTAGCTGTCGTGCGGTTTCACCCGGCGCAGCACGTCGGCCCGCAGCACCCCGTAGAAGTCGTCGCCGCCGGGCTCGAACAGCAGGCTGCGGAAGCGCTCCGGCGCGCGGGGCGAGTCGGTGGCGAGCGTGTAGTCGTACGGGACCTTCACCTGTCCTTCGCCGTCGATGACCGCTTGGCCGGCGTGCGCGAGGACGACGTCCGGCCGCTCGTCCAGCGCCTCCACGCAGCGCAGCAGCAGGTCCCGGGCGTACAGGTCGTCGTGCGACGCCCACTTGAACAGCTCGCCGCGGCACTGCGTGAACACGTAGTTGTGGTTCGGTGCGGCGCCGATGTTCCGGGTCAGCCGGATGTACCGGATGCGCGGGTCCAGCGTGGCGTACCGGCGGCAGATGTCCTCGGTCCCGTCGGTGGAGGCGTTGTCGGAGATGACCAGCTCGAAGTCCTCGTAGGTCTGGCCGAGCAGGGCGTCGAGGGCCTCGGTGAGGTACTCCTCGCCGTTGTAAACGGGCAGGCCGATGCTCAGCCTGGGGTGCGCGGTCATGAGGTCCTCACTTCGGGGGTGGAATGGTGGTGGCGCTCGCGCAGGGCGGTCCGCAGCTGCAGCCACCACACGGCCGAGCTGACCGCCGTCGCGGCGGCGACGCCCCAGGCGGAGCCGGCCGTGCCGGCCACGGCCGCCCCGCCGAGCCCGCCGCCGACGTAGCAGGCGGAGGCGAACAGCTGGCAGCGCAGGCTGCGGCGGGCCGCGGCGAGGGCGCGGAGCCCGGCGGCCGCGCCGGTGCCGAGGCCGGCGCCCGCGACGCCGAGCGTGGCCGGCACGATGAGCTGTGACGCGGAGTGCCAGACCCCGCCGAGCACGAGCTCGCCGAGCCGGTCCGGCACGAGGAGCAGCGCCGAGCCCCAGAGCAGCGCGGCGACGGCCTGCCCCGCGCCGAGCAGGAGGCAGAACTTGGCGAGCCGGTGCGGGGACCGCCGCAGCACCCGTGCCGCTTCCGCGACGGTGACCAGGGAGAGTCCCATCAGCACGGCGAGGAACGGGCCGAGCAGGAGTTCGGCGCCCCGGATTGCGCCCACCGCGCCGATCCCGACGATCGCGCCGAGCCCGTAGGCCCGCAGCTGGCTCGCGCCGCTGACGCCGACGTTCTCGACGAGATAGCGGTAGCTGAGGTCGCGCTGCTCGCGCAGCCACGCGCGCGCTCCGGTCATCCGGGGCCGGAGGCCGGACTGGAGGCAGCCGTACGCCGCGGCCACGGCTGCGGACGCGCCCCAGGCGAGCACGAAGGCGGCCACGTTGCCGGCGCGGGCCGCCACCACCATGGCGGGGATGAGCGCGACGCCCCACACGAGGTCGTTGACGAACGCCTTCCGTCCGGCGCCGGCGGCGAAGAACGCGTACCGCCAGGCGTCCTGCAGCAGCAGCCCCGGCAGCATGACGCCGAGGCAGGCGAACGCGGGCCCCACCCGGCCGCCGAGGGCGAGCCCGGTCACCAGGCACGCCGCGCCGATGGCGGTGCCGACGCCGAGCGCGGTGCCCGACGAGCGGACCACCGCCCCGCGCCAGGAAGCGTCCGGCACGCCGCTGAAGCGGACCACGAGCGGGTCGGTGGCCAGGCCGCGGGAGACGCTGAGCACCACGCCGTACGTCACCCAGGCCAGGCTGAACACGCCGAAGGCGGTCACTCCCAGCGAGCGTGCCACGTAGATGCCCACCGCGAAGTTGGTCATGCTGGAGGCCGCCTGGTCGGCGAGTCCCCAGGACAGCCGGCCGACGAGGGCCCGCCGGGCGGACCCGGCAGACCGCTGCGTCGTCCGCGGTTTCTCCCCCTCGGTGGTCATCGGCTTCACGCCTTGAGCAGCCCGGCGCCGTGCAGGGCGTCGGCCGCGACGGCCACGGTGTCGAACGGCAGCCCGGACCGCTCGGCGACGTCCAGCAGACTGTGCTCGCCGTCGGACAGGTTGAGCACCCAGAGCATGGCCAGCTGGGCCTCCTTGGTGTCGCTGCGGCCGCCGAGCGCGTCGTACAGCCCGCGCCGTCCCAGCTGCGGTTCGCCGTAGGGGCTGAGGTTGACGTACCGCCGGTTCCTGTCGAGGACGGCGGACGCCTCCCGGCAGACGGCGAGCGTGTCCGCCATCGCCTCCGGGGAGACGAAGTCCGGGTTGTCCGCCGAGGTGTGGTACTCGGGGTAGCCGGCGTACGGGGTCCGGCTGAGCGAGCCCACGCCGAGGTCGAACCCGGGGGAGCAGAACTGCCTCTCGTCGTAGCCGTACGGGGTGAACTCCTTCACCTGGTGCGGGCGTTCGGAGGAGGCGAGGACGTGCCGCATCACCCGGTCGATCTCCGCGTCGCCGCGCCTGCTCTGCTTGTACGTCAGTTGGCCCCGGTCCCCGGCGCAGGCCAGCACGAGCCCGTGCTTCACCTGCTCGATCCGCTCCGCGTTGCGGGCCAGCCAAGTGATCGCCCCGATGGTGCCGGGCGCGAAGATGAACCGGTACGTGTAGTACGGCGTCGTCTCCGCCAGCGCCCGCGCCAGGAACGTCGCCACCGCGATGCCGGCCAGGTTGTCGTTGGCCAGCGACGGGTGGCAGACGTGACAGGAGACGATCACCTCGTCGGGGATCTGCCCCGGGACGACGTGCTCGGCGTAGGTGAGGTGGCCGTCGGCGAGCGTGGAGTCGACGCACACCTCGTACTCCCCGTCGGGCAGCGCGTCCAGGGCCTCCTGCGACAGGCAGAATCCCCACTCCGGCTTGTAGTAGCTGGTGCGGTACGGCACCCAGGCCGGGTGGTCCGGCAGGGTGTGCAGATGTCCGCGCAGTTCGGCCAGCGGCATCGTCGCCGACACCGGCACGCTGTAGCCGAGCACGTGCAGGCTGGACGCGGCGAAGTCGACGACCCGGTTGCCGGCGGCGTCGGCGATGTACGCGTCGCGGATGTTCCACTCCTGCGGCACCGTCCAGTCGAGCACCTGCGTCCCGGTCGGCACCTCGTGCATCCGCAACGGGACGTACTCGTCGACGATCTTCAGGGTGGCGCGCACGCCGTCGCCCGTGATGCTCCGGCACAGCGGGTACAGCCGCTCCACCAGCGCGTGCATCTGCTCGCCGAGCGTGGTCACCGGCGCCACCGCAGGGTGTCGTCGACGGTGTCGGCCTCGGACGCCGCGCGCAGCACGGCGAGGCGGGTGAAGCGTTGCTCGAAGCCCTCCCGCGTGAGCCCGAACTTCCGGTAGGCCCCGGCGAGTTCGAGCGCTCCCTGCTTCACCGTCCACTCGCAGTCGAAGCCCTCCGCCGCGGCGCGGAACCGGGAGAAGTCCACCCGGTACGACCGCGGGTCGGCCCCCGTCTCCCCGGTGATCACCACCTTCGAGCCGGACACCGCCTCGGCGACCTGCCCGGCGATCTCGGCGACCGTGACGTTGTTGGTCTCGCTGCCGATGTTGAACGCCCGGTCGTGCACCGACTCGCGCGGCGCGCTCAGCGCGGCGGTGAAGGCCCGTGCGATGTCGGCGGCGTGCACCAGCGGGCGCCAGGGCGTGCCGTCGGACATCACGAGGACCTCGCCGGACAGGAGCGCGTGGCCCACCAGGTTGTTCAGCACGATGTCGGCGCGCAGCCGGGGCGAGTAGCCGAAGGCGGTGGCGTTGCGCATGTACACCGGGCTGAAGTCGCCGTCGGCCAGCGCGTGCAGGTCGTCCTCCACCCGCACCTTGGACTCCGCGTACGGCGTCACCGGGCGCAGCGGGGCGTCCTCGGTGACCAGGTTCGACAGGTCGGGGTCGCCGGAGGCGCCGTAGACGGAGCAGGTCGACGCGTACAGGAAGCGCCGCACCCCCGCCTCGCGGGCCAGCCGCGCGAGGCGCACGGACGCGTGGTGGTTGATGTCGTAGGTGAGCTCCGGCGCCAGCGATCCCAGGGGGTCGTTGGAGAGCGCGGCCAGGTGGATCACGGCGTCCACCCCCGCCACGTGTTCGGCCGTGACGTCGCGCAGGTCCACCCGGTGTCCCGGCGGGTCCGCGGGCGGCGGGCCGAGCACGCAGTCGGCGAACAGGCCGGCGTCGAGCCCGACGACCTCGTGTCCGGCGGCCGCGAGGACAGGGGCCATCACGGTGCCCAGATAGCCCTGGTGTCCGGTCAGCAGTACGCGCAAGGTTCATTCCCCCACAGTGGAAGTGCTCAGGTCGAGCGTGAGTTTGGTGACGGCGAACGCCTCGGCGTAGCGCGCGTGACATTCGATGCCGCGGATGCGGGCGAGGCCGAGGAAGGCCTCGCGGTCGTACCAGGGGCGGTGCCGCTGCGAGGGGTAGTGCTCCTGCAGCAGCCGCACCTTCTGTTCGGCGACCTCGGGCGACAGCGGCTGGTACGCCGCCATGCGGCCGAGATCGCCGTCCCACTTGACGATCTCGTAGCCGAGCACGAGGTGGTCGCGGAACGCGGTGGGGATCAACTGGGCGAGACCGCGGTGGTCCTGGTGCGCGTCGTCGGTGCGCGGTGCGAGCACCAGGTCCGGATCGGTCTGCCCCCGCAGCTCCTCGACGGCGGCCTTGGCCTCGTCCCAGTGCACGGGCATCCGGCCGTCCGGCAGCTTGAGCACGGTCAGGCGCAGGTCGGCGCCGGGGCAGAAGGCGGCGAGCGCGGCCCGCTCCTCCTGCTCCCGCTCACTGCCGCCGCCGGAGAGCACCAGCGCGTCGACGCGGACACCCGGGCGCGCGAGGCACAGCGCGAGGAGCGTGCCGCCGGCGCCGATGGCGATGTCGTCGCAGTGCGCGCCCACCGCGACGAGCCGGTCCAGGCGCCCGGCCCCGAGCCGGATCACGCCCGCGCTCCGGCGGTGTCGTGCTCCCACACGGCCCACGGGCGGTCGCCCCTGGTGTAGGCGTCGTCGAGCGCGGCCCGCTCCTTGACGGTGTCGGTCGGCTTCCAGAAGCCGCGGTGCTGGTACGCCACCGTCCGCCCCCGCTTGGCCAGTTGGGCGCAGCCGTCGGCGACCAGGTCCCCGTTCTCCGGTATGTGGTCGAAGACCTCCTGGCGGAGCACGAAGTAGCCGCCGTTCTCCCACAGCGGCAGTTCGCTCACCGCGGTGATGCCCCCCACCAGGCCGTCCTCGCCCAGGTCCACGCAGTGGAACGAGGACTGCGGCGGCACCACCATCATCGACGCGCCGGCGTCACGCCGGGAGAACTGGTCGATCATCCGCGGCAGCGGGGCGTCGGTGAGCACGTCGGCGTAGTTGGCGAGGAACATCTCGTCGCCGTCCAGGTGGTGCCGCACCCGGCGAAGGCGTTCCCCGATCGGCGACTCGATGCCGGTCTGCGCGAACGTGATCGTCCAGTCGGCGATGTCGGTGGAGAGCAGTTCGGTCCGCCCGCCCCTCAGCACGAAGTCGTTGGACGTCGTCTCCTCGTAGTTGAGGAAGAAGTTCTTGATGTGGTGGGCGCCGTACCCGAGGCACAGGATGAACTCCTTGTGCCCGAAGTGCGCGTAGTAGCGCATGACATGCCAGATCAGCGGGCGCGGGCCGACCATCGCCATCGGCTTGGGCACGTCGTCCCCGGCACCGTCGCGCATCCGCATCCCGTAGCCGCCGCAGAACAGAACGACCTTCATGCTGTGACCTCTTTCGACGACGCGGCCTCGACGATGCTCAGTTCCGGGATGGGAAAGACGAGGCGGCCGCCCCACTCGTGCACGTACGACAGCTGCTCGGCCAGTTCGGCCCGCAGGTTCCACGGGAGGACGAGGACGTAGTCCGGCCGGTCGGCGGCGATCTGCTCGGGCGCCAGGATCGGGATGCGGGTGCCAGGGGTGAACCTGCCGTGCTTGTACGGGTTGCGGTCGACCGTGTACGGGAGCAGGTCGGGCCGGATGCCGCAGTGGTTGAGCAGGGTGTTGCCCTTGCCGGGGGCGCCGTAGCCGACGACCGTCTCGCCGCGCTCGGCCGCCTCGACGAGGAACTTCAGGAGGTCGCGGCGCACCTTGGCCACCCGGGAGGAGAACTCGGTGTACCCGGACAGGTCCTGGAGGCCGGCGGCCTTCTCCCGGTCGAGGACCTCGGCCACCTGCCGGGACGGCTCGCCCGCCACCTCGGCGGGGCGGGCCCACAGCCGGATGGAGCCGCCGTGCGTGGGCAGCAACTCGACGTCCACGAGCGTCAGTCCGCCGCTCGCGAGCGCACGGGCCGCGGACGCGACCGTGTAGTACTGGAAGTGCTCGTGGTAGATCGTGTCGTACTGGTTCTCCTCGATCAGGGTCAGCAGGTGCTGCACCTCGATGGAGACCCAGCCGTCGTCGGCGACCAGCGCCCGCAGCCCCTGGGTGAACCCGACCACGTCGGGGATGTGCGCGTACACGTTGTTGGCCACGACCAGGTCCGCAGGGCCGTGTTCGGCGCGGACGGCCGAGCCGGTGTCCGGGCTCAGGAACGCGGTGAGCGTGGGCACACCCGCCTCCCGCGCCGCCGCGCCGACGTTCACCGACGGCTCGACGCCGAGGCAGCGGACGTCGCGGTCCACCAGGTGCCGCAGCAGGTACCCGTCGTTGCTCGCGACCTCGACCACGAAGGCGTCGGAGCCGAGACCGAGGCGCCGCACTGCACCGTCGACGAACGTGCGCGCGTGCTCCACCCACGAGGTCGAGAAGGAGGAGAAGTACGCGTACTCGCTGAACGTGTCCTCCGGCGTGATCAGCGGCGGTATCTGCGCGAGCCAGCACTCGGTGCAGACCCGCAGGTGCAGCGGGTACGCGGGCTCCGGCTCGTCCAGTTGGTCCGCGGCGAGAAAACTCTCGCACGGCGGTGTCGCCCCGAGATCGACGACGCTCTCCAGCGCCGCCGATCCGCAGAGTCGGCATCGTGTCATGTGTTGCCCCCCAATAATTCCGACCGACCCGCGATCGCGGTGCGGTACCCCTCCACCAGGCGTTCGAGGCCGACGGCCGGGCTGAACCCCTGCTCGTACCGGCGCCGGGCCGCCCGGCCCATCTCCTGGTTGCGCTCCGGCCCGGCCGTGATCCGGCGCAGGCTGGACGCGAGCGAGGCGGAGTCGCCCGGCTGGTGCAACAGCCCGGTCACCCCGTCCTCGACGAGTTCGACGAAGGCGCCGTGACCGGCGGCGACGGTCGGAACCCCCGCCGCCATCGCCTCCGCGACCACCAGACCGAACGCCTCCATCCACGTCGAAGGAGCCACCACGGCCACCGAGCGCGCGATGGCCTGACGGCACTGCGCGGGGTCGTACAGGCCGACGTACCGCACGTCGTCCCGGCCCGCCGCCCAGGCGGTCACCTCCGGCTCCAGCGGCCCCGCCCCGGCGAGCACGAGCGGCACGCCGACCCCGCCGTCCGCGGCGATCTCGTCCCACGCGGCCATGAGCAGCCGTACACCCTTGGCCTCCGCGAGCCGGCCGAGGAACAGCAGGTGCTCGCCGGCGCCCGAGCGGCGGGCGTCCGGTTCGGGCACGAAGTTGTGCTTCACCGTGAGGCGTTCGGCCGGCATGCCGGACCGCACCAGGACGTCGCGCTGCGCCGCGGAGATGCAGAAGAACCGCTCCACGCCCGACCACCACCGCCGCCGGTTCACCGAAAGGCTGAGCGCGAGCGGCACCGTCGCGAGCCGCGAGCCGCGGTAGCAGCCGTGCCGGACGGCGGGCAGCGGAGCCCGCCCGACGCACTCGGTGCACGGCAGACCGTCCCGCTGCAGGGTGCCGGGCGGGCACACCTGGGTGTAGTTGTGCAGCGTGGCGACGGCGGGCACGCCGGCGTCGGCGCAGGCGGCGAGGACCGCGGGGGACAGGAGCGGGAAGACGTTGTGGACGTGCACCACGTCCGGCCGCTCGGCGCGGAGCCGGGCGGCGAGCTCCGAGCGGACCGCCCGGTTCCACGGCACGAGCAGCGGCACCCGGGCCTTGGCGGGCAGCGACATGGCGGCGATGTCGTCGCTGCGCCGCTCGAACATCCCGACCCGGTGGCCGGCCGCCCGGAGCAGCTCCACCTCCTGGTCGACGACGTTGTTCTCCCCGCTCGGCTGCGCCGAGGCGTAGCGGTTGTGCACCACGAGGACGTGCATGTCCGGGGTCACCTCCTGTCCTTGGCCCAGCGCGGGACGCGCCGTCGGGGAACCGCGGGAGCCGTGGGGGCCGCGGCCGCGGCGGGTGACGCGAGGAGCGTGGCGGCCACGGCCAGATGCAGCAGGTACGGCGAGGCGTCGCCGAGACCGGCCTCGGTGTACGACGCGATCGCGCAGTAGGTGATCAGGAAGATCGCGCAGGCCCTCGCCAGCGACGGCGGCCGCAGCAGCGCGACGCCGGCCAGGACGACGATGATCGCCGCCACCAGGGTGATGCCGGTCCAGCCCTGTTCGTGGTAGACGGCCAGCCAGCTGTTGTCTATCGGCAGCCCGCCGAACGACTTGTCACCCAGGCCCATGCCGAACAACTTCTCCGAGGTCGACCTGGGCGCCGCGAGCAGCGCGTCCCAGACCTTCGCCCGGCCGGTGAGGCTGGTGAGGTTCTCCTCGCTCTGGCCGCGCAGGAACCACGCCCGCAGCGCGGAGGCGAACCCCACCGCGGCCACCGCGGCGATCACCACCGCCCAGGTGAAGAAGCGGCGGGCGGCGGCACTGGTCAGGACGAGCGAACCGATCGCCACCGCGAGGCCGATGAGCAGGCCGAGCGTGGCCGTACGGGTGTGGGTCAGCGCGAGCAGGACGAGCGAGGGCACGATGATGACCACGGCGCTCGCCCTGTCGGTCCTGCGGCCCATCACGAGCAGCACGGTGAGCCCGATGATCACCGCTGCGTACTGCCCGATCTGCGGCGGGGTGAGCGGCCACAACGCGCCGACGAGGCGCCCGCCGTAGAGGTCGGGCATGGCGGCGCCCGGTGAGACGACCGCGCCGGCGGCGACCGACCCGAGCACCGCGAAGTACATCCGGATGTGGTGCCGTACGAACGTCAGGCCGCCGTCCCACCAGCGGCTGAGCAGCCACAGCGTGCCGATGAAGAGCGCCAGCCGGGTGCAGCGGAACAGCGCGCCGAACCCGGACTCCAGTTGCAGGCTGGAGATGAGGCTCGGCACAAGGAGCAGGGTGAGCAGGAGCACGTAGGCGCTGGCCCTGATGCGCAGCCGGAGATTGAGCGCGAGCGCCAGCGTGAACGCGGCGACCAGCGCGCCCATGGTGACGAGCTGGATGAGGGAGCGGGGCAGCGGGATGATCGTCTCCGCCCCGGCGGAGCCGAGCGTGTTGAGGATCAGCAGCCTCCACACGGTGCCGACCAACTTGGGTGTGCCGGTGCGCGGTTCGGCGCCGGGCCGCGTGCCCGCCGCGTCCGCTCCGCCCGGCAGTCCGCCGTGCCGCAGGACTTCGCTCATCTCAGCCCCCGGCCCGTGTGTCGAGGGTGCTGCCCGTGTCCTGCTGGTAGGGCGTGCCCTGCCACCGTCCGAAGTCGAGCACCCGGCTCGGGTCGTGGACGACGAACTTCCAGGCCCCGACGTAGACGTTGTCGTGCCAGCGGTTGTGCTGCTTGCGGGTGATCGCCTCGGCGACCCGTTCGCCCTTGTACGGCGACCACTTCGGGTAGGTGCCGTAGTTGGCGAGGACCGCCATGCGGTCGCACTTCACCGTGCACTTGACGACGGACTTGTCCAGCACGAAGCGGTTGGCGTGGATGTCCACCCGCTGGGTCTTCCACCGGCAGTCGGCATAGAGCGGCGCGGTGGCGATGCCGGGCCGCTCGCAGCGGTCCGTGTCGGGCACCAGCAGCGTGCAGTCACCGGACGAGGTGTTGGCCGGGCTGTTGCAGAACCGGTCGGCGTTCTCCCACAGGGTGATCCCGGACCAGTTGTTCTCCAGCACGTTCCGGTACACCTCGATCTTGTCCGTGCGGGCCTTGATCCGTGGTTCGCCGCCGGACTCGGACAGATAGACGGTCGCGAACGGGAAGTTGTCGCCGCGCTCGGCGTACTTGCGGCCCTCGACCCAGTTGTTCCGCCGGATCGTGTTCTTCCGGATGACCGCGTTGTAGCTGGTCTCATAGATCAGCGCGGCACCGTCGTTGGCCTCCAGCACGTTGTTCTCGATGCGGAAGTCGTTGTTGTTGGTGTCCGCCCACAGCCCGGTGCCACGGTTGTCGTGCACCCAGTTGCCGCGTATGTCCGCTCCGTCGACGGCCCAGAACTTGACGCCCCCGGTGCAGCCGCAGCCCTTCCGCTTCCGCTCCCAGTCGCCGGTGTTGTTGCCGACGATCTCGTTGCCCTCGATCACCAGGTCGCGGAGGGGCCCTGTGCCCTTGTACGCGTTCATGCCGTACTGGCCGTTGCCGCGCAGGCAGCTGGCGCGGACCCGCTGTCCGGCGCCGGCCATCAGCCCGGCACCGGAGTTGTACTGGATCGTCGCGTGCTCGATCACCCAGCCGTCCGCCGAGTCGTGGTTGACCACGCCCTCGTCGTGCGGCGCGACGAAACCCTGCACGGTCAGATGGCGGATGGTGACGTCGCGGCCCTCGCCGCCGAACGCGTACTGGTTGGTCTTGCGGCCGTCGAGCGTCGCGCCCGGCGCGCCGAGGTAGCGGTTGCCCTTCTTCGGGATGACCTGGGCGTGGCGGTCCGGTTCGAGCCTGTGCTTGCCGGGACGCAGCCAGAACGTGGTGTCCGGCGGGTTCTCCCGGGTCTTCGCGGACAGGTCACCGACCACCGCGGGATCGACCGTCACCGCGCCCGCCGGCGCCTTCGCCGGCCCCCGCGCGGGCTCGGCGCACACCCGTGCCACGGAACCGGCCACGGCCGTGGACGGCGCGACGGTCGGCTCCTCCTGGGCGCCCTGCGTGCCCACGCAGCCGGTCGCCAGCAGTGCCGACGCCACCATCGGCAGCGCCCAGTTCCGCCACTTGATCCCCACACGTCCTCCTAGTCGAACCTGAGCACGGTGGTGAACTCCCCCGACAACCCCGCGCCATCGGCGAATCCGGTGCCGACCAGCGTGGTGGAGGGTTCCTTGCGTCCGAAGCCCGCGGAGTACCAGCCGAGCGGCGGTTCGGTCTCGCCGCGGTGCGCCCGCCAGTTCAGCTGGCCCGGCAGGTCGAGCACGGCGGAGCGTTCCTCGCCGTCCCGGGTCCAGGTGAGCACCGCACGGCTGCCCGTCAGGTCCGCGACGATCGTCGGGCCCAGGTGGAAGGCCAGGCGCGCGGCCCGGCGCGGCCCGCGCACCTCGTCGACCACGCGCAGCTCCTGGCTCGCGGCGGTCAGCTCCACCCGGCGGCGGTGCACCGAGGGCTCGTAGCCGTCGTGCTCGGCGCTCCAGCGGGCCACGCCCTTGTCGGACGTGTCCGCGACCAGGACGCGGCTGCGGGCATGCCGCGCCCACAGGAACGGGCCGCCGGAGACGGACTGGTCCTCGCCGTCCAGCTCCAGGGTGTTGTGGCCGAGCGTCGACCGGAAGTACTGCCGCCACTCGGGCTGCCCGTGGTAGCAGAACGTCCCGGGGTCGGCGAGCACGTCGACCCCGTCGTGCCGGACCTCCACGGACAGCGCGTCCGCGTGGGCGTGCGCGGCGATGGACAGGAAGCCGTGCGGGCCGCCGTCGCAGCGGCACCAGATCTTCGAAGGGCCGCGCAGGATGGTCAGGCCCGCGTCGGCGAAGTGGTCCGGGCGCTGTGCCGGGCGGGGGAGGGCCGGTGGCGTGCCGTCCTTCGCGTACGGCCGGATGAGCGCGGCGAGGAGCGGGGTGCGCACATCGGTGCCGGTCACCGCAGGCCACCAGTCGAGCCGGCCGAACACGGCGTCCCCCGTGGCGAGCAGCGAACCCCAGCGGTCGGTGCCCGCCCCGTCGACGACGAGGCCGTGCCCGTCGTCCGCGTCGCCCTGGCGCGGCGGCCGCAACCGGTCGTCCACGACGGCCGCGAGCGCGTCGGTCATCCGCAGCAGCACCAGGCGGACCGTCGGCGGGACGGGCACATCGGCGGCGTCCGCCTCGGCCACCGCGGCCAGGCCGAGCTCCAGCACCAGGCCGTGGTACTCACTGGCCAGTTCGCGGTTGAGGCCGGAGACGAACGTATTGCTCCGCAGATGCCGTTCCAGCGACCGCAGCGCGTCGTCCCGCCACCGCGCCGACGAGGGGAACCAGCCGAACGCGCAGGCCGCGGCGGACTGCCCGGCGGCCTCCGCGACGATGTGGTTGTTCGCCGACGATCCCCGGCTGGGGAAGGCGGCGAGCCAGCGCTGGTGGTGCCAGATCTGGTTGCGCGCCACCGGGTTGTCCTCGAACAGCGCGGCCGCGCCCGGCCAGCCGTCGAGCAGCCGGCGGACCCACACCCAGGAGAGCAGCCGGATGCCCAGCTCGATGCCGCTGATCCAGTGCACTCCGCGCAGCGGGGCGTTGGCCGCCCACCACAGGCGCAGATGCTCGGCCACGCGCTCGGCGTACCGCTCGTTCCTGGTGAGCGCGTAGGCGGCGGCGAGGACGGTGAGGTACTGGTGCCGGGACAGCTCCCAGATCTGCTTGATGTCCCCGACCACCTCCTCGTCGCGGTAGGGCACGTCGAAGGCGTAACCCCACGGAGCGCGGCGTCCGGTCTTCGGGTCGTACCACCAGTCCGGGTCGGCCAGGTCGTCGCGGTCCACCCCGAAGTACTCGACGTGCCCGGCCATCAGCCGGTCCGCCTCGGCGATCAGGCGTTTCGCGGCGTCCGGCGGCACCGTGGCGAGTGTTCCCGCGGGCAGCACGGCGGTGAACCGGGCGCCGGTCACGTCCGGGCAGTCCGGCCGCGCCGACCGCCACCACCGCCTGCGCACCGCGTCGCCCACCCGGCCGCCGACCTCCCGCGGCCCCATCCGGGACAGCCGGCGCAGGTACCAGCCCGGACTCCCCGAGCGCACGGTCATCGCGCCTCCGCCAGCGTCACAGGGGCGCCGCCGACCAGGCTGCTCCGCACCGCCAGGGTCGCCGCCGTGGTGGCGACCAGCGACTCCAGCGGCACCGGCATCGGCGCGCCGGTCCGCACGGCCCTGACGAACGAGGCCAGTTCGGCGTTCTGCCCCTTGTCACGGGCCTTCGGCAGCCGCGAACCGACCCACCGCTTGCGGCCGCCGTCGTACACGCAGGCGCGGACGAAGTCGTCGAGCCGCAGCGCGTGGCCGTCCGCGATCAGGTCCAGCGTCTCCTTGGGGAAGCCGGCCGGGCCGGTGGTGACGTAGCTGATGGTGGCGGTGGACCCGTCCGGGTAGCGCAGCACGACCTGAAGGTCGTCGTTGCCGGAGGTGGCGACCGCGTACACCGAGACCGGGTCGGCCCCGAGCAGCCAGCTCGCCGTGTCGATGAAGTGCCCGCCCTCACCGGCGAACCGCGAGCCCTCGGTGCCCTGTTGGAGGTACCAGCTGCCGTGCTGCAGCCGGCCCGCGTTGACCAGGTAGCGGAGGTTCGCCGGCCCGGTCCGGGTGCCGAACCGCTCCCTGGCCTCCCGCAGCAACGGCGCGAACCGGCGGTTGAAGCCCACCTGGATGCGGTCGTTGCCGGACTCCTCCACCGCCGCGAGCACACCGGCCAGCTCGTCCTCGGTGAGGGCCAGGGGCTTCTCGACGAACACCGCCTTGCCGGCGAGGAGCGCCCGGCGGGTCAGTTCGGCGTGCGAGCTGTGCCGGGTGACCACGAACACCGCGTCGATGGCGGGGTCGCCGAGCACGGCGTCCAGGTCGGTGGTCGCCTCGGCGAAGCCGAACTTCCGCTTCGCGTTGGCCGCGGACAGCGCCGTCGTGGTGACGACCGTGGACAGCTCGACGCCGTCGCGCTGCGCGAGGTGCGGCAGCAGCATCGACGTCGCGTAGTTGCCCGCGCCGGCGAACGCGAGGCGCACCGGCTTCCCGGCGGTTCCGGCGGTTCCGGCGGTTCCGGCGGTACCGGCGGTACCGGCGGTTCCGGCCGGTGCGGACCCGCCGCCGGTCCGCTTCACCGCGGGCACGGAAACCACCGGGGCCTCCGTCTCCTCCTCCGTCTCCGTCGCCTTCTCCGCCGCCTGTTCGGGGTACCGGAACAGCACGGCCACGGCCTTCAGGTCGCCGTCCTTCAGGCGCCGGTACGTCTCGACGGCGTCGTCGAAGTCGGCGACGTGGGATATCAGGGGCTCCACGTCGACGCGGCCGCGGGCGGCCAGGTCGAGGAAGCACGCCAGGTTGCGGCGCTCGGTCCAGCGCACATAGCCGATCGGGTAGTCCCGCCCCTCCAGCTCGTACTCCGGGTCGTAGCGCCCGGGGCCGTAACTGCGGGAGAACCGGACGTCGAGCTCCTTCTCGTAGTACGCGTTCCACGGCAGGTCCAGGCTGCACTTGCCGATGTCGACGACCCGGCCGCGGTCCCGGCTCAGCCGGGCGGCCAGCTCGACGGGCTGGTTGCTGCCGCCGCCCGCGGCCAGATACACCTGGTCCACGCCGTGCCCGCCGGTGAGTTCGGCGACGGCGGCCTCCACGGCCGCGGACGCGGGATCGCCGCAGGCCGCGGCGCCAAGACGCTCGGCGAGTTCGCAGCGCACCGGGTCGGGGTCGGCCCCGACGACGCGCACCCCAGAGGCGGTGAGGAGCTGCACCACCAGCTGTCCGATCAGCCCGAGGCCGATGACCAGTGCCACGTCGCCGAGTTGCGGCTCGCCGCGGCGCACGCCCTGCATCGCGATCGACCCGACGGTGCCGAAGGCGGCGTGCCGCGGCGCGAGGCCGTCGGGCACCGGGGCGTAGAGGTTCTTGGGCACCCAGTTCAGCTCGGCGTGCAGCGCGTGCTCGTTGCCCGCGCAGGCCACCAGGTCGCCGGCCTTCACGTCGTCGATCCCGGCGCCGACCTGCTCGACCACCCCGCACAGCGAGTAGCCGAGCGGCGTGTACGAGTCCAGCTTGCCCATGACCTTGCGGTACGTGGCGGGCACCCCGTTGGTGGCCACGCTCTGCATGACCTTGGCCACCTGGTCGGGCCGGGAGCGGGCCTTGCCCACCATCGACATGCCGGCCTCGGACACCTTCATGAGCTCGGTCCCGGTGGAGATCAGCGAGTAGGCGCTGCGCACCAGCACACCGGCCGGCTTGCACCCCGGCACCGGCACGTCGAGGAGTGCCAGCTCGCCGCTCTTGTAGTTCTGCACAACTTGTTTCACCCAAAGGCCTCTTGTTCTCTACGCCGTCAGAAAGAGTTCTGGCCGGAGCCGGAGGTCGCGCCGCGATACCAGTACTCGAGGGTCAGCACGTGCCACAGATGCTTGGAGAAGTCCCGCTGCCCGGCGGCGTCCTCCGCGACCATCCGCGCCAGCGCGTCGCGGCGCAGGATGCCGGAGTTGACGAGCACGCCGTCGTTGACCACCTCGCGCACCAGCGGCGCCAGATCCCGGCTCATCCAGGCACGCAGCGGGGCGCTGAACAGACCCTTGGGCCGGTACACGATCTCCTTGGGCAGGACCGAGAGGGCCGCCTCCTTGAGGACGGCCTTGCCCTGCCGCCCGACGATCTTGCGGTTGCCGGGCACCGCGAACGCCGCCCTGACCACCTCGACGTCCACGTACGGCACCCGCACCTCGGTCGACGCGGCCATGCTGGAGCGGTCCGTGTACGCGAGGTTCAGGCCCGGCAGGAACATCCGGGAGTCGCCGAGGCACATGCGGTTGACGAAGTCGTCGAGCTCGTTGTCCTCGTAGATGTCCGCGTGCTCGGTCAGTACGTCGTCGACCGTCCCGGCCAGGTCCGGGTTGACCAGGGCGAGCAGCTCGTCCTGGTCGTACATGGTGTAGCTGCGCCGGAACGCGGTCTCCTCCGGCAGATCGGCGAAGGACAGGAACCGCTTCGCGAAGCGCACCGACCGGTATCCGCGGCGGGCCGTGGCGACCGGCAGCCGGTCCACGGCCCTGGACAGGCCGCGCCGCAGGGGCCGCGGAACGCGCTGGTAGCGCAGCGCGAGCAGGTTGGCCAGGTGCTTGCGGTACCCGGCGAACAGCTCGTCGGCGCCCATCCCCGAGAGCATCACCTTGACCCCGGCCTCGCGCGCCGCCGAGCAGATCAGGAACGTGTTGATCGCCGCGGGGTCGCCGATCGGCTCGTCCAGGCTGTACGTCATCTGCGGCAGCAGGTCGAGCACGTTCGGGGCGATCTCGATCTCGTGCAGGTCGACGCCGAACTGCTCGGCCACCTGCCGGGCGTAGCGCAGGTCGTCCGGCATCGCCTCGAACTTGGCGTCGGCGGCGCGGAACCCGATCGTGTAAGCGGAGATCCCGGGCCGGCTGCGGGCCGCGAGCGCGGTCAGATAGCTGGAGTCGAGCCCGCCGGACAGGAAGGTCGCCACCGGTACGTCGGAGAGCAGGTGCTGCCGGGTCGACTCCTCGACGATCGCCGCGAGATCCGGCCGCTCGCCGCTGCGGGCCCGCTCCTGGCCCTCGGCGGCGACGTCCTTCAGGCTCCAGAACCGGCCGCGCTCCACCCGGCCGTCGGGCCGGCACCTGAGCCAGCTCCCCGGCGGCAGCTTCTCCGCCTCGCGGAACGCGCAGCGCGAGTCCGGCACCCAGTAGTAGAGCAGCGAGGCGACCAGCGCCGCGTGGTCCACCTCCAGCGACCCGCCGGTCACGGCGGCCAGCGCCTTCAGCTCGGAGGCGAACATCAGGCCCTGCCCGCGCCGGAGCAGGAACAGGGGCTTAATGCCGAGCTGGTCGCGGGCGAGCGTCAGGTCGCCGGTGCGCTCGTCGAAGACCGCGAACGCGAACATGCCGCGCAGCCGGGGCAGACAGTCGGTGCCCCAGCGCCGCCAGGCCTCCAGGAGCACCTCGGTGTCGGAGGTGCCGCGGAAGCGCACACCGGCGGCCGCCAGCTCGGTGCGCAGCTGCGGCGCGTTGTACAGCTCGCCGTTGTACGTGAGGGCGAGGCCGTCCGAGACCATCGGCTGGGCGCCGGTCTCGGACAGGTCGATGATGGCCAGCCTGCGGTGCCCGAGGTGCACTTCGCCTTCCCCGGCGCCGTGGCCGTACCGGCCCGCCCCGTCCGGGCCGCGGTGGGCGAGGACATCGGTGAGCCGGTCGGTCACGGCCTTGCCGTCCGGCCAGAGATAAGTGCCTGCGATGCCACACATGATCTAGCGCGCCTCCTGGTCGCTGTACGGGACCCGTGCGGCCGGCACCGACGGCCGTTCCGTGCGCGGCTGACCCGTCCCGTGCTGCCGGGCCGGCCGCTCATGAGGGCGGTGCGGCGCCGTGTGCCGCCCGTCCCACAGCGTGCCGTCGGTCCGGTCACGCGGATCGGGGTCCACCAGCACCACACCGACCACCGGAATGCGCTGGTCCGCGAGTTGCCGTGCCACGGTGTGCAGCCATGCGGCGCTGCTGTGCCCGGCGCGTACGACGAGCACGGTCTGGCCGCCCAGCTGGTGCAGGTCGCTCCACGCCGTGCCGGGGGCGACCGAGCCGACGCCGATCCTGCGCGCCTGACGCGGCACGGCCGCGGCACGCTCGGCGCCGACCACGGTCGGGTCTCCCGGCTCCTGGCGGCGCTTGGCGAGCTCGGGGCCCGGCAGCCCGTCTATGACGGCCACGGGCCCCTCCGTCGCCAGTTCCCTGGCGACGTCCAGGGCGATCGCGCCCGTGGTGCGCGCGCAGCCGAGTTCCAGCAGGGACACCGGTTCCGCGGCGCCGCGCACGGTACGCGCGAGGCTCACGGTGAGGCGCTCGCGGGCCGCCCTGGTGCGGGGGAGCTGCCACCGTCCGGCCGGTCCGCGGAGCGTGCGGCGCAGCTCCGCGACGACCGAGGCGCCGAGGTTCGCCGCGATCTGCCGGCGCAGCACGGGGCGGTCCGCCACCACCGTGCCGACCGCGGCCAGCGCGAGCCCGACGACGAGCCCGAGGACGAGCCCGATCGCGGCGTTGGTGGCAGCGGCCTTGGGCAGGGAGTGCGGCACCGCGCGCGGTGCGTCCACGATCTGCGTCCCAGCGATGAGTTTGGGCGTGCCGGTGCGCGCCTCCGCGGCGCGCTCGTCGAAGTCGGCGATCCGCGAGTTGAGTTCGGCCCGGCGGGCGAAGAGTGACTCGATGCTCGCCGACGCCGTCGGGTCGCTGTCCGGCGACCTGCCTCCGATCGCCTTGTTGACCTCGGCGAGTTCGTCGCGCATGCGGTCACGCTGGTCGAGCAGCGCCTTGGCCTCCGCCTTCGCGGTGTCCCGCATCCGCCGTACGTGGTCGGCGACGAACGCGTCGGCCAGCGCCTTGGCCCGGGCCACCGCGTCGGCGTCGCTGTCGCCCGTCACATCGATCTGGAGCAGGTTGTTGGTCAGGCCGGTGCCCCGGTAGTCCTGGATGAAGTTTTCCGGTTTCTCCGTGGACTTGAGGGTGCGCAGGGCCTCGCCGGCGATCCGGGTGGTGCCGAGGAGCGCGACGTCGGTGCGGATCAGCGTGCCGGTGTCGTTGGGCTGGTCCTCCTTGTGCACGACAAGGACCTTGGTCAGGGCGGTCGGGGGCGGCGGCATCAGGACCGCCACCGCCGTGCCGGCCAGCAGGCCGAGGAGCGCCATGAGGCACCAGAGGCGGCGGCGTCTGCGCACCGCCACCACCAGCGCCTGGAGGTCGAGGAGCGGAGTGGCCGCCGACGACTCGTCGGTCGTGCTCGTCGTCACCCCGCACCTCCCGTCGCACGGCCGCGGGCCGCGAGCGCCGGAGCGGCGTTCTCCGCGGGGCGTTCCCCGGCGGACCGCGCGGGACGGGTCCGGACCTGGCCGGCGACGACGACGCCGACGACCTCGTGCCGGGCGTCCGCACACGCCTCGGCGATGCCGGCGAGCTCGCCCGCGGTCCAGTTGCCCGCGCTGAGCACGACGACGGCTCCGGACTCGGTGTCGCGGTCCGGCACCATCGGCCGGTCCACGGGAACGTCGACCACCCGTAGCAGCGGATCGTTCTCGGCCTCGGCGGCGAGCTGTCCGGCGGCCCGGCGGGCGACCTCGTCGCCGTCCGGTACGACGACAAGCAGCCGCCTGGGGGACGACAGCCGGTTCCGCAGACGGGCGCACACCCGCCGGTAGCGGATGCGTCTGCCGGCCTCGTCGGAGGTCTCGGGGGTGGGGACGTCCCACCGGGTGTCGAGGCCGAGGAACCGGCGGAGCCAGGCCCGCGGGCCGCCGCTCTCCGGTCGCGGCGCGTGCTTCTCGGCGGGTACGTCGACACTGCCGAGGAGGGTGGAGCCGAGCGCCGCGGTGATCTCCGGTTCGGTGCGCAGCCGGCGGTTCGTCCGGGCGGCGGCGAGGTGGCCGACGACCGAGAGCAGGAGGAACAGCAGGGCCCCGGTGACGATGAACTGCGTTCTCGTCGGCGGCGCCTCGCCGGCCGGCCGGGGTGCGGGACCCATGACGACCATGCCGGCCTTGCTGGTCGCGGGGTCGGCCTCGTCCAGCTTCTTCATGGCCTCCTCCAGCGCCGTGCGCAGCTTCTCCAGGGAGGTGCGGGCCTGCACGCTCTCCACGGTCCGCCCCGGATCGGCCGCGTCGGCCAGGTCGCTGATGCGGCGGTTCGTCTCCACGACCTGCTGCCGCAGCGCCTCGGGCCCGGTGGCCGCCTCGGGGTCGGAGCTGTCGCCCGCGACCTCCGCGGCGAAGGTGACGAACTGCTGGGCCAGCCGGTCGGAGAGCCGCTGGGCGCGCTCCGGGGTCTCGGCCGTACCCGAGATCTTGATGATGTTCCCGTCGGTGGCCTTGGCGCTGACGCGGTCGCGCAGCTCGTGACCGCTGACGCCGCTCCAGCCGAGCGTGGTGGCGGCGCGGTCGACGACGGCCGAACTGGTCGCGATCTCCGCCTGGGTCAGCAGTTCGCGCTCCTCCCACTGCCCCGGCAGCAGGACCGATGCCGACGCGGTGTACCGGGGCGGGAACAGCACGGAGGTGCCGTAGCCGACGAGTGCGCCGACCACGGTGAGGACGGCGAGGAGGCGCCAGCGCCGACGGAGTATCCGCCCGATCGTGGCCAGGCGAATCGTGTCATCGCTCAACGGCGCGGCCTCCTCCCTTTCCGGCCCGGGGCGCCGGCCGAAGCCTGGGCGCGGCCACGGCAGGCGGCGGCGTAGGCGGCGAGGAGCGACTGCTGGGAGTTGCGCCAGGAGAGCTCCCCGTTGATCCGCTCGCGGCCGATCTCGCCCATCCGGGTCCGCTGCGCCGGATCGTCGAGCAGCAGCGTGATGAGCTTGGCGAACTCGGCCTCGTCGTTGGCGGGCGCGTAGAGGGCGGCGTCACCGGCGGAGACGCGCGCCTCCCGGAGGTCGAAGGAGACGATCGGCCGGCCCATCGCCATGTACTCCAGGACCTTGTTCATGGTCGACACGTCGTTGAGCGGGTTGCGCGGGTCGGGGGAGAGGCACACGTCGGCGGTGGACAGGTAGCGCACCAGGTCGGCGTCGGGTATTCGGCCGGTGAACTGCACCTGGTCGGAGAGTCCGAGCTGTCGGGACAGCTCCACCATCGCGTCGAAGGCGTCGCCGGAGCCGACGAACACCGCGTGCCAGTCGGTCCGCCCGAGCTCGTCGCGCAGCTTCGCGAGGGCCCGCAAGGCGTAGTCGACGCCGTCCTGCGGCCCCATGACGCCGAGGTAACACAGCAGATGGGGCTTGCCGTTCTTCAACTCCGGTTCGGGCGGCACTGGTTGGAACCGGTCGCTCTGGGGTGCGCTGCGCACCACGAAGACGTCCTCCGGCCGCTTGCCGCCGCGCCGCACCGCGACGTCCCGGTAGCTCTCGTTGGTGGCGAGCACGATGTCCGCTGCCCGGTAGGTCATCCGTTCCAGCGCGCACACCCCCCGGTGGAGGAGGTCCTCGCCGCGGTCGAACCGGGAGAGGTACAGCTCCGGTACCAGGTCGTGCTGGTCGAAGACGAACCGTGCCCCGCGCCGCGTCAGCCACCGCGCCGGCAGGAACAGCAGGTCGGGCGGGTTGCAGGCGTGGACCACATGGACCGGGCCGACCTTGCGGACGAGGCGGGCCGTGTGCCACAGCGCCGATCCGTACTCCCGCAGATAGCCGGCCGGACCACCGGTGGCCGCCCGCAAGGGGTAGCGGTGAATCCGCACCCCGTCGATCTCCGCCTCCGGTTCCGTGTCCCGCTTGCGGCCCTGGGGGCAGATGACGTGCACCTCCCAGCCCGCGTCGCGCAGGGTCGTGCATTCCTGCCACACCCGCCGGTCGAACGGCACCGACAGGTTTTCCACGATGATCAGAGCGCGCCGGCCGGGCCGGTCGCCGTCGGCCGTGGTACCGAACGATGTGTCACCAAGCAAGGCCTATGTACCCCGGTTCTGTCCGGCGCGCGTCCGCGTCGGGAAGGTGGATGAGATCGATGAGCACCGGGCCGTCGTCGCCGTGGGGCAGCGCCGAGAGCACGGCCGGATCTCTGGTGCCGACCAGGCACACCTCGGCGTGGTCGAGCACGTCGCCGACGGAGTCGGCGAGCAGCTGCGCGAGGTGCGGCAGCCTGGTCTCGATGTACTCGCGGTTCGCGCCGACCAGCCGCGAGAGGCTGACGTTGGCGTCGTGGATACGCAGGTCGTAGCCCTTGCCGAAGAGCTTCTCCGCCAGTTCTACGAGGGGGCTCTCGCGGAGGTCGTCGGTGCCGGGCTTGAAGGAGAGGCCGAACATGCCCACCTTGCGCTTGCCGGTGCGCTCGACCAGGTCGACCGCGCGCTGCAGGTGGTCGGCGTTGGAGGGCAGCACGTGGGCGAGGATGGGCACCGAGACGTCGGCCCGCCGCGCCGCGTGGACCAGGCTGCGCAGGTCCTTGGGCAGGCAGGAGCCGCCGAAGGCGAAGCCCGGCCGCAGATAGGCGGGGCTGATGTTCAGCTTCCGGTCGGCCAGGAACACGTCCATCACCTGGTGCGAGTCGACCCCGAGCGCCTGGCAGACCGCGCCCAGCTCGTTCGCGAAGCCGATCTTCAGTCCGTGGAACGCGTTGTCCGCGTACTTGATCGCCTCGGCCGTCGGGACCGGCACCCGGAACACCTCGCCGGGCAGGCCGTCGTACAGCGCCGCCACCGCGTCGCCGCTCACCGCGTCGAGCTGGCCGACGACGGTCTTGGGCGGGTCGAAGAAGTCCCGCACGCTGGTGCCCTCGCGCAGGAACTCCGGGTTGACCGCGACCCCGAAGTCCACCCCGGCCGTGCCGACGTGCTTCTCCAGGATGGGGACCAGCAGGTTCAGGCAGGTGCCCGGGAGCATGGTGCTGCGGAACACGACGGTCTGCCGACCGCCCTGCCCGTCCCGCTCCGCCAGCGCGGCGCCGATCTGCTCGGTGACCCGCTCCAAGTAGGTGGTGCACAGGCTGCCGTTGGGCTCCGACGGTGTGCCCACGCAGATCAGCGAGATCTCGCTGCCCATGATCGCTTCGCGGACGTCGCCGGTGGCGCGTAACGCCCCGGTCCGCACGACCTCGGCGATGAGCTCGCCGATCCGTTCCTCGACCACCGGGGCCTTGCCGTCGTTGACCAGGTCGACCTTGACCTGGTTGACGTCCACCCCGATGACTTCGTGACCCATGCTCGCCAGGCACGCGGCCGATACACAGCCCACGTAGCCGAGCCCGAAAACGCTGACCCTCATGATTCGTCCCTCCCCCCAGGCAGGCCGTCGCGGCCCGCGGTCCGCGCGTCCGCCGGACGGCGGCCCCCGCGCATCAGTAAGCCCCGTGCCCGTACAGCACCGCACGCAGCGTCTTCCACAAGATCACCGCGTCCAGGGCGAGCGACCAGTCCTCCACGTACCGCAGGTCGAGCCGGACCGCTTCCTCCCACGGCAGGTCGCTGCGCCCGCTGATCTGCCACAGCCCGGTGAGACCGGGCTTGACGAGCAGCCGCCGCCGGATGTCCGGGCCGTACGAGGCGGACTCCTCGGGCAGCGGAGGCCGCGGGCCGACGAGCGACATCGATCCGGTGAGTACGTTGAAGAGCTGCGGGAGCTCGTCGATCGAGTACCGCCGCAGCACCGCTCCCACCCGGGTCACCCGCGGGTCCCGGCGGAGCTTGAACAGCAGGCCCGCGCCTTCGTTGCGGTCGGCCAGCGCGGCACGTGCCCCGTCGGCACCGGCGACCATGGTGCGGAACTTGAGAATGGTGAACTGACGGCCGCCCTTGCCCACCCGGCGCTGGCGGTAGAAGACCCCGCCCCGGCTGTCCGTGAGCACGAGCAGCCCGACGACCACCATCAGCGGCGTGAACAGCAGCAGCAGGATGGTCGCGCCCAAGCGGTCGACGACCGCCTTGACCGCCCGGCGGCCGCCGGTGAAGGCCGGCATGCTGACCCGCAGCAGCGGGATGCCGAGCACCGCGTCGACGTGCAGCCGCGGTCCCGCCACCTCCATCAGCACGGGGGCCACGACCATCTCGGCGTCGCTGCCCTCCAGGTTCCACGCCAGCCGTTGCAGCCGGTCCGGTGACCAGTGCGGGTCGGGTGTGACGGCGACGACGCGGTAGCCGTCGCGGCGGACGTGGTTGGCGACGTCCGCGAGCCGGCCCACGACCGGCACCCCGTCCAGGTGGTCGCCGTCGGGGCCGAGGCCGTCCGTCGTGCAGACCGCCTCCACCCGCCAGCCGAGGTGCGGCAGCTTACGGGCCCTGGTGATCAGATCGCGGACGGTGGCCGTGCTCCCGGCGGCGAGCACCGGTCTCAGGCACCGTCCTTCTTTCCGCTGTTTGTGCAGCCACAGACGCAGCAGATAGCGCGCGGTCATGGTGACGAGCGCGATCGCCGGGACCGCGACGAAGATCCAGAGTTTGATGTTGCGCGAGGTGAGGGCGATCCCGCCGAGCGCCAGTACGACGACCGCCGTGAACAGTGAGCGGCCCAGCCGCCGGAATTCCTCCGCGCCCTGGCCGAGCACGGCCGGAGCCCACGCACGGCTCACCGCGAGCGCCCCCAGTATCAGGAGTTCGGTGCCGAATGCGAGAATTCCCCACTTCTCGTGCCAGTTGGCCGCGTCCCGCGCCCCGAAGAAGTTGCCGATGGCCGCCACCACAAAGGCGGTGGCCACGGTATCGCTGGTGATCACGGCACGTCGGTACCGTTGCTCCCAGTCGGTCGCGGGTCGATTGATTGCCCCGTTCGCCAGCCGGTCGTGCGCCGACGGAAACGGGCTGACTAATCCCCCCTGCCGCACAGAACCCCCCACAGGTCGCCAGTGGTTCGACGTGTTTGCCCAACCCTGTTTTCCCCCCGGGAGGCACCGCCCCCCGCGCCGCGCTGTTCCTCCCCACGGGAGGCCCCCGCCTCCCGCGCACGACAAATGCGTTTGTTGTGGCGCTACTTGAGCAACTCGCCCCGACAGCAAGGGACTTGCGGAAGCAGCCAGACCTCGGGGCGTGCGGGAGCCGTCGGAACCCCGGGTGCTCCCCGCACCCAAGGCCCTCCCGGGCTCCGCTGATTGGTCACCCCTGTGTCTGGCGCCGGGGACGTGATTGCCGGCTGTTTGTGGCGCCTGACCTGAAGATCATTATTGGTCGCTTCATGCCCGAACAGGTGAAGCACGGTCAATCTAGACCATCGCGACCAGTATGGAGAGGGGATGTGTTGAATTTGTGGTCAAGCGTTGAATCTGGTTCACCGATCGGTCACCGTCGGCCATGAATGTCCTGTTCCGGCCGCGGGCAGCATGCCGTCGCCACGGCGTTGCTACCTTTCGTTTGTCGAGTGAAAGTAAATGACATCGCTCGCGGCGGAAGGGGTTATGCGGGTGCTGACCGAAGAACGGCGCGAGGCGATCCTGCGCATGGTGGAGCGCCGGAGGGCGATCAAGGTCGCAGAGACGGCGGCCGAGCTGGGCGTCTCCGCCGTCACCGTGCGCCAGGACGTGCGGGCCCTGGCGGGGCGCGGGCTCGTCGTCCGGGTCCACGGGGGCGCGATGTCGAACGCCGCGGCCCAGCAGTCCGAACCCCCCGGCCCCGCCGCGTCCCGGCCGACGGCGGCCCGCCCCGGGTCCGTGCTCGGCCTCGTCGTCCCGCCGGGGAGCTACTACTACTCCGAGATCATCCGCGGTGTGCAGGACGCGGCGCGCGCGCACGGTGTCCGCGTCGTGCTGGTCGTCTCCGGCGAGACGCTCGAGGACAACGAGGAGCAGGTGCGGCGGCTTGTCGCGTCGGGCGTCCAGGGCCTTCTGCTGATGCCGCGCGCGGGGCTCGAACCGGTGGAGCGGACCGAGCGGTGGCTGAGCGGCCTCGACGTACCCGCCGTCCTCGTGGACCGGCGGGCCGGCGCGCAGGCCGGCCGTCTGGAACAGGTCGCCTCCGACCACGCCTACGGCGCGGGTCTCGCGGTCCGGCACCTCGCCGGGCTCGGGCACGAGCAGATCGCCCTGGTGGCCAGGGCCGAGAGCCCCAACACCCCCTTGATACGCGAGGGTTACACCGCCGCCTGCGCCGACCTGGGTCTCCCGGCGGGCCCGGAGCACCGCGTCGAGTCCCCGACCGGACGCACTCCGTTCGAGGCGCAACTCGCGGAGCTCGTACGGGCGGTCGAGGCGGGGGAGATCCACGCGGCGCTGGTCCACAACGACCTCGACGCCGTCACCCTCGTCGGCCTCCTCCAGGCACGCGGCCTGAACGTCCCGGACGACCTGGCCATCGTCACCTACGACGACGAGGTCGCCGAGCTGAGCGACGTACCGCTCACGGCCGTGGCCCCGCCCAAGCGGGCGGTCGGGGCCTGGGCGGTCGAACTGCTGCTGCGCAGACTCGCCGACGCGGCCCCGCCCCTCGCGGAACTGCTGCTCCGCCCGGAGCTGAGGGTGCGGGAGTCCAGCGGGGCGCCCCAGGGGGCCGGGGGCCACGCGTAGGACCGATACGCGGAACCGATGGCCGCATCGCGGAACCGATGGACGCGTCGTCCGCTTTCACTTGCCGTCACCTGAAACGTGAAGTGCTCTGCGCGCCCGATGGGCTGCTGCCTTGACGCGGCTCTGGCAGGCCGTGGAGCAGAACTGCCGGGCGGCGTTGCGCGAGGTGTCGACGTAGACGCGATCGCACTTCGGAGCCCGGCAGACGCCGAGACGTCCGGCGAGGTCACTGCCCACCGCGAGGGCGAGGGCCGTCGCACACCCGGCGCTCCAGCCCACCGCGAGGGTGTCGTCGCGCCCGTGGAAGTGGACCTGCCAGGGTTCCCCGCGTGTCCGGTCCAGTTGGGTGGCCTGCTCCGGTTCGATCTCGTCAGGGCCGGGGCTGCCGGGCGGAAGGGCGGCGGCGACACCGGCGGGCAGGTCACCTTCGCGGGGCGCCTCGTACGCCCTGCCGCGCCGCGCTGTGGCTCACCACGGTCGGCGCCTGTCTCGTCCTGGCCGTCGTCCAGCCGTTCCTCGCCCGTGCCGCACCGGCGCGGAGGCAGGCCGCCGGAGTGTGTCGGCGGCCTGCCCGGTCCGCTGCCCTAGGGCAGTGACCACCAGTTGACCCACAGGTCGGAGTCGTCGGTGATGACGAAGGCGTACGGACGCTGCGCGGCGTTCGCGGTGTCCTGCAACGTGATCGCCTCACCCGGGCGTTCGATGACGCGTCCGGGCGGGGTGTTCTGGGCGGACCAGTGCCACGCCTTGCCGTCCCACCAGTTGACGTACAGCTTCGAGTCGTCGGTGATGACGAAGACGTACGGGCGGGTGAAGGCGTTGGGGGTGTCCTTCATCGTGACCACCCCGACGGAGTCGAGGACGAGCCGGCCGCTGGGCGCACCCTGCGCGCTCCAGTTCCACTTCTTGCCGTCCCACCAGTTCACGTACAGCTTCGAGTCGTAGCCCTGGACGAAGACGTACGGCTGCTCCGCCGCGTTCGGGTCCTTCTGGACGCTGACGACGCCCGCGCCCTTCTTGACCGGCTGCCCGGACGGCGCGCCCTGGTCGCTCCAGTGCCACTTGGCGCCGTCCCACCAGTTGACCCAGACGTCGGAGTCGTCGGTGATGACGAAGGCGTAGGGGCGGGTGAAGGCGTTGGCGTCGTTCTTCATCGTGGTGACGCCGACGGGGCGGGAGATGGTGCGGTTCGGCGGCGCGCCCTGGTCGCTCCAGTGCCACTTGGCGCCGTCCCACCAGTTGACCCACATGTGGAAGTCGTCGGTGATGACGAAGGCGTACGGGCGCTGCGCCGCGTTCGGGTCGTCCCGCACGGAGACGACGCCGACGCCTTCACGGATCATCCGTCCGGCGGGTGCGCCCTGGTCGCTCCAGCGCCACTTGGCGCCGTCCCACCAGTTCACATGCAGCTTCGAGTCGTCGGTGATGACGAAGGCGTAGGGGCGCTGCTGAGCGGAGGCGTCGTCCTGCACGGTGACGGCGCCGACCTTCTCGATGACCGTGCGCCCGGCCGGTGTCCCCTGGTCGCTCCAGTGCCACGCCTTGCCGTCCCACCAGTTGACGTGCAGCCGCGAGTCGTAGCCGCGCACGAACGCGTACGGCCGCTGCGCGGCGGACGGGTCGTCCTTCATGGTGACGACGCCCATCGTGGCCCGCACCCCGACGGTGGCGGTCGGCCTTTCCTGATCGCTCCACTTCCATGAACCCATGGCGTTCCCTCTCCGGCCCGCGGCCCGCTCTCGGCGGGCGGGGCATGCTGAAGTGTTCAGGGACGGGTCCGGCCGGAGTCCCGCTGCGTGCCGTTCGCGCACACTCTTACACCGCCCTGCCGCCCTGTCATCGCCGCAGAAGCGAAGAAAACGGTCCACTGAAGTGTTTCGGACATGTCGGCCGACAGCATCACATTCGGCCACCCGATGTTGCCCTGCGGGAAAGCCTCGCGCCCTTGCGCCGGGCACCGCCCGTGTAGTCCGCTGATGCCCATGATTCCTATGGGAAAGAGAAGCATTGCCGTCGTGGCCGCCGCCCTGGTCGCGGCGCCTCTTCTGGCGGGCGTACCGAACGCGGGCGCGCAGCCGCGGGCAGCCGGGCCCGACACCGCAGGACCGTCGTCGTCCCCCGGCTCGTCCGCCACGCCCGGCGTCGACCTCGACACCGTCACCATCCCGCAGTTACAGACCCGCATGGCACACGGTTCGCTGACCTCGTCGACGCTGACCCGGGCCTACCTGCGACGGATCGAGAACGTCGACCCCAAGATCCACGCGGTGCTGCGCACCAGCCCGACCGCCCTGCGCCAGGCGGCAGCCAGCGACGCCAGGCACCGGCGCGGCGAGACCCTCGGCCCGCTGGACGGCATCCCCGTCCTGATCAAGGACAACGTCGACACCCGCGACATGCCGACGACGGCAGGATCGCTCGCGCTCGCCGGGAGCCCGCCCGCCACCGACGCCGCACTGGTGACCCGGCTGCGCGAGGCGGGGGCCGTGATCCTCGGCAAGACCAACCTGTCGGAATGGGCCAACTTCCGTGCCGCCAAGCCGACTTCCGGATGGTCGGCCGTGGGCGGGCAGACCAACAACCCCTACGTGCTCGACCGGAACCCGTGCGGCTCCTCGTCCGGCTCCGCCGCCGCGCTCGCCGCGTCGTTGGCACAGGTGGCGATCGGCACCGAGACGGACGGCTCCATCGTGTGCCCGGCCGGGATGAACGGCGTCGTCGGCCACAAGCCGAGCCTCGGCCTGGTCAGCGGAGCCGGCGTCGTGCCGATCTCCGCCGAGCAGGACACCGCGGGCCCCATGGCGCGCAACGTGACCGACACCGCCCTCACGCTCTCGGTGCTGAGCGATGACGGCCTGAAGGCCCCGCCCCCGGCCGCGGCGGCGGACCACGGCACCGGCCTCCGCGGCAAGCGGATCGGCCTGTGGCGCCTGCCCTCGCTCGGACCCGACGTCGACGCGGTGATGACCCGTACGGCGAAGAAACTGCGCAAGGCAGGGGCCACGGTCGTCGAGGTGACACCCCCGTACCAGGCACGCCTCGCCGAACTCGAATTCCCGGCGCTGCTCTCCGAGTTCCACCGGGACCTCGACGCCTACCTCGGCACGCGCGAAGGACCGCGGAACCTCGAAGAGCTGATCGAGTTCAACCGCGCCACGCCCGGCGAGCGGACCTGCTTCGCCGGTCAGGAACTGTTCGAGCAGGCCCTCGCCGCGCCGCCCACCACCGACCCCGCGTACAAGGCGATGCGAGCCGAGCTGAAGGACCTGTCCCGGCGTTCCCTCGACGAGACGATCGCCACCCACCACCTGGACGCCATCGCCGCGCCCACGAACCCGCCCGCCTGGACGACCGACTGCGCGCGCGGCGACAACGACGTCATCCCGTCCTCCACCCCCGCGGCCGTCGCCGGGTACCCGTCCCTCTCCGTGCCCGCCGGTTCCGTGGGCGAACTGCCGGTCGGCCTGCTCCTGATGGCCGGTGACCACGAGGACGCCGAGCTGCTGTCGCTCGGCGCCGCGGTGGAGCACCGGCTGAAGGCATGGCGGGCGCCGCGCTACCTGCCGACCGTGGGGGCGGGCGCGCGGCGCTGACCTCGGGTCGGCACGGCCCGTTCGAAGTGCGGGGGTACCCGGTGGGTGAAAAGAATGGTGAGGCAGGAATGCCGACGGGTACCCCTACGCGGACGGAAGCGGAGCTGACGCCCGAGGAGACGAGGAGCACATGAAGATCGGCTACAAACTGGCCGCCGAGGCGTTCGGCCCGGCAGAACTGGTGCGGCAGGCGGTTCTCGCGGAGCAGGCGGGGTTCGACTTCGTCGAGATCAGCGACCACTACCACCCCTGGCTCGACAACCAGGGCCACTCGCCGTTCGCCTGGACGGTCCTGGGCAGCATCGCGGCCAAGACCGAGCGGATCGAGCTGGCGACCGGCGTGACGTGCCCGACGGTGCGCTACCACCCGGCGATCATCGCCCAGGCGGCCGCCACCCTCGCCCTGCTCTCGGAGGGCCGTTTCGTGCTCGGCCTCGGCTCGGGAGAACGGCTCAACGAGCACGTCACCGGCGTCGGCTTCCCGGACGCCGTGGCCACCAGGCACGAGATGTTCAGGGAGGCCCTGGAGATCATCCGGCTGCTGTGGCGCGGCGGATACCGGTCCTACGAGGGCAAGCATCTGCGGCTGTCGGACGCCCGGGTGTTCGACCTCCCCGAGGAGCTGCCCCTGATCGCGGTGGCCGCCAGCGGCAAGGTCTCGACGAAGCTCGCCGCGGAGCTGGGGGACGGCCTGTTCGCCACGGAGGACAAGCCCGAGATCGTCCGGCAGTACCGGGAGGCCGGCGGGTCCGGTCCGCGGTACGCGGAGGTGCCGATGGCGTGGGCGCCCGACGAGCACACCGGGGCCAAGGCCGCCCTGGAGACGTCACGCTGGGCGCTGACCGGGTGGAAGGTCATGAGCGAGCTGCCCAATCCGGTGAACTTCGACGCGGCGACCTCGACCGTGCGCGAGGAGGACATCCTGGAGAAGTTCGCCTGCGGCACGGACCCCGCCCGGTTCGTGGAGGTGGCGCAGAAGTTCGCGGACGCGGGCTTCGACCACCTGGTCATGCAGAACGCGGGGCCCGACCCCGACGGCTTCATCGACTTCTACCAGCGCGAGCTGGACGGCCGCATGCGGCAGCTGCGACCCGCCGACGGCAAGGGCTGAACCACCCCCCCCAGCGGCCGGCTGAGTGTCAGCCGGCCGCGTTGTCGACGCGCAGGCGAACCTGTTCCTCCAGCCGTTCGAGGCTGCGGTCCAGGGCCTCGTGCACGGCCCGCTCGCCCGGATCGTGGCCCTCGTCGAGGGCCTCGAAGAACGACAGGTGCACCGTGACCTCACTGGTGCCGCCTGCCAGGCCGGCGACCTGCAGCCAGCCCGTGTAACCGCCCTGCTCGCGGGTGCCCCACTCGAGCCGCATCTGCTCGGGCCGGGCGCGCAGCAGGGCGGACACGTCCTGATCGGTGCGGTCCTCGTGCACGGTGACGGCGGGCGGCTCCCCGGCGTCCACGTGCAGGTCCTGCGGCAGCCAGGCGTCCATCTGGGAGACGTCGGCGGCCTGGTCGAAGACGTGCTCCGGCAGCGCGGGCATCGTGCGTGAACGTTCGTACTCGGTCATCCTGCACCGTTTCCCGACGCCGGTCGTCAGTGGCCGAGGGCCTTGGACAGTTCCTGCTTGTTCATCGACGAACGGCCGTCGATGTTCCGCTTCTTCGCCTCCGCGTACAGCTGGTCCTTCGTCGGCCCCTGGGAGCCGCTGTGGGAACGCTCGCCGCCGCGCTGCGAGGCGGACTTCCTGTCCTGCGTGGACGTCTTGCTCGCGGTCTTCGACTCGCCGGAGCGCGCCCGTTCCTTGTTCACGGTGCGCGCGGCGATCTCCTTCGCCCTGCCCTTGGAGGTGCCGCGCTTCTCGGCGCCCTCCTTGATGTGCTCGTACTGACGCTCTCGCTTGGAGCTGGAACCCTGCGGCATGGCGTTCTCCTTCCGGACCGGAAGCGGCTGCTCGACTGCATCCGCTCATCGCTGGCCTCTCGCGTACCCGACGGTCGGCTTCCCATACGGAATGCGGACAGATCGGATGGAACCCATCTGATGTGGGTGGCCGGAGGTGTGCGAGCAGACGGCGCCCGAACGGATGAGGGCTACTCGTCCGAGCCCTGCTCGCCGAGGCGCTGGTGGTCGAGTACGTGCTCCGCGGTGCGCAGCAGGGGCTGGTTGTGGCGGAAGGAGTGGGCCCGCAGGCGGGCCAGGGCGTCGTCGGGGGAGAGGTCGTACTTGGCGGCGAGGACTCCGGCGGCCATGTGGACGGTGGGCGGGTAGCCCTGCGGTCCGGGCTGCGGCAGCCGGGTCCGGGTGGTGAGGAGGTGGGGGTGCTCGTCCAGGGCGAGCAGGGCCAGGATGCGGGCGTAGGAGTACGCCCGGTCCTTCTGCGCGGAGGTGAAAGGGACGGGCGCGCGGCGGTAGAGATCCACGGCGCCGACGGAGAGCCTGCCGATGATGAGCGGCAGCGCGAGGACGCTGCGGGCGCCCTGTTCGCAGGCGATCGGGACGTAGGCGGGCCACCGGGCGGCCACCTGGTACAGGTCCACCACTTCGACGGCGGTGTTGCGGACGCAGGCGTCGGTGCAGGGCCCTTCCCCGGTCACCAGCTGGGCGTCCTCCACCAACCGGGCGCGCTCGTCGGTGGCCGTGGCCAGGAGGCGCAGCTCCCCGGCGACGACGAGGGTGGCCCCGGCGAAGTCCGCCTCCAGGTCCTCGGCGCAGGCCCGGCAGGCGGTGGCGAGCGTGGGGCGGCCGGTGGTGGCAGCGCTGACGCGCTGCCAGGCCGCGGCGTGGTGGTCGTCATTCACGAGGTGGCCCCATAACGGGTACGTGCCGGGGAGCGGTGTCAGGGTCGCTGGATGGAGGAGGAGTCGAGGGAGCCGTCGATGAGCTCACGGCACAGCGTGGTCAGGGCCTGCTGGTGGCTGCGGGCGTGCTGCCGCAGGGCGTCGAACGCCTCGTCGGGGGTGGCGTGCCAGCGTTCGGCGAGGATTCCCTTGGCCTGCTCGATGACGATGCGGCTCGACAGGGCGGCCCGCAGCTGGGCCCGCTCGACGTTGCCGTGCACGATGGTGCGGTGCTGCAGGATGGCGATGGTCGCCACGTCGGCCAGGGCCTGCCCCACCCGTGCGTCACGTGTACTGAGCTCCTGGTCGCGGGTGTCGAAGAGGTTCAGCGCGCCCACGACCTTCTGCCGCATGCGCATCGGCAGCGCGTGGCTGGTGGTGAAACCGGCTTCACGGGCACGCTGCGCGAAGAGCGGGAACCCGGCGGTCTCCGCGTCGGACGTCAGATTGATGTTGAGCTGGCCGGTGCCGTTGCGGTAGCACTCCACGCAGGGCCCCTGATCGCTCTGGATGGCGAAGAGCTCCAGCAGCCTGGTGTGCTCGTCGGACGCGGCGATCAACTGCAGGCTGCCGGTGGGATCGGCGAGCATCACCCCGACGGCGGACACGTCGAGCAGACTGTGGCACCGGTCGCACAGCTGGTGCAGGAAGTCGATGAGATCGAAGTCGTCGACGAGGGTGTCTACGGCCTCGACCATGGCTGCCAGCAGTTGTTCTTCACGTGTCATGGCCCTTCAGTCCCTTCGCCGGCAGGAGCACCCGGCCCGTATTCATCATCGTGGAAGCTCAGCCGCCTGGCCACCACGTCTTCGGAGACCTCCTCCACGGGCCGCCCGTGCCGGTAGGCGTGGGCGCGCAGCCGAAGGAGGGCCTGGGCCAGGGAGATCCCGGCCTGCACACTGACCATGCCGCTGGCCTGGTGGACGGCCGCCCGGTAGAAGTCCGAGGAGTCGGCGGCGGCCGCGAAGGCGTCCTGTTGCGGGCCGCCTTCCAGGAGGATGGCGACCAGGGCATTGGCCACGACCCATGCGTCGGTCAGCGCGGTGTCCGCGAGAGGACCGGGTACCGCCCGTTGCAGGGTCATGGTGCCAAGACAGGCGGAGCCGAGTGACAGCGGGAAGCAGAAGACCGCGCCGATGCCCAGCGCCGTGGCCTCCGGCAGCAGTGCGGGCCACCGGCCGTCCGGCAGGCGCGACAGGTAGGGCACCAGGACGGGCGCGCTGGAGGCGGCCGCCTCCAGCCCCGGGCCCTGGCCCAGTGTGAACTGCAGTTCTTCCAGCCGTTCGCTGGCGCCCGCGGTGGACCACAGCAGTTCGCTCAGGCCGCTGTCCGTCGTCGCGGAGACGGCGACACCGTCCACCCGCAGAACCTGTGCGCACAGATTCGGATCGGCGCCGACCAGGCCCCTGTCACCACCGGAGGGGTGCAGGCTGTCCAGCACGGCGGCCAGATCTTCGGAGCCCACAGCCCTTCACCTCCCGGTACCAGAGTCATGTGGAGGGCCTCCGCGGTGCGGGAAGTCACTCCGGACAGATTCAGTCTAGGGACACTCCGGTGTTGCCTGCCCCTCTTGCCGCTCGGGCGATCACCCTCCGGCGCCCGGGACAGCGGGTACCCCGAAGCCATACATGCATCCCGGCCGGCGCGGAGCGGATGCGAAAGGCAATAGGGGCGTAGGCTGAAGGAACAGGCTGCCCGCAGGCGAATCCGCCATAACCCTGACATTGGCTTCCGATCAGGGCAGCGTCGGCGGTGAATGCCGGAGATCGGTCGCCATCATGCCCGCGCGATACAGGGCAGCTCACCTGCACCTTCCCACATCGAGCCTCCGATGACCGCCCCACGGCCGGAAGCCGTGGTCCTCGCCGCCCGTCACATGGGTCACGCCGACCCGGCAGGGCGCATCGGCGTATCGTGCCGGGCGGCCCTGCACGACGCCTACTCCGTGGGTCTCACGCTGGCGGCCGACGCCGCTCTGGCGCAGCGCGTGTCGCTGTGTGCCGCCGGACCGCTGGCCGCCCGGGGCGAGGCGCTCCAGATCAGTCTCGGAGAGGGTCCGTGCGTGGAGTCCCTGCGCCGTCGCGCCGCGGTCCTCGCCGACGACCTCGACGACCCGGTCACCACACGCGAGTGGCCCGTCTTCGCCCAGCAGGCCCAGGGCCAGTACATCCGGGCCGTCTTCGCCCTGCCCGCCCTCAACGGCACCGACCCGACACGGCAGGCCGGCCTCGTCCTCAGCCTCTACCGTCACCGCCCAGGACCGATCTCCGACGCCGACCTGCACGCCGCCGAGGACCACATCGCCGCCGCCGATCTCCTGCTCCTCACCACGCCCCACCCGGCCGAGGACGACCTGGTCCACGCCTGGCTGCTGCCCGCCGACGCCGTCGTCCACCAGGCCATCGGCATGATCAGCTACCGTCACTCCCTCACCACGGGCCAGGCCCTCGCCCTGCTGCGAGCCCACGCCCACAGTCAGGAGACGGACCTGACGTCCCTCGCCAACGCGGTCGTCCACGAGCACCTGTCCCTGCCCGACCTGCCCCCCTCGCATCCCACGGACCACACGGACCACACGGACGGCTGACGGCACCCCCAATAGCAGGTGCCGCACGGGCGGCGCAGATGATCGGCTGAACTGTCGCGCCGGGCGAGCCGTCGCCCTTACCGTGAAGTGCTGGCCCAGACCCCGTTGGCGACCGGTCCCGAGGGACACAGTGCCGAGCCGAATGAGGGTCATGTCGTCTTCGACGTCCACGACGTCCTGCATCGAGTCCGTCCACGCACACGGCCCCGACCTCGTGGTCAGCCTGCGCGGCGAGATCGACGTCGCCACCGCGCCCGCCATCAGCTCCTACCTCGACACACTGACGGACGCGCACTCCACCGGGCTGCTGATCGATCTGCGGCAGGTGACGTTCATGGACGGTTCCGGTGTACGAGTCCTGACCCGTGCCCGCGCGAGAAGGGACGGCCGCCTGCGCCTGATCTGCACACAGCCGATCACCCTCAGGCTGCTCCGCCACCCGAGCCTGCGTCTGCACTTCGAGATCCTCGACCGCCTCCCGCCTCCGTGAGTGCCGGCGCATTCCCGCCGCGCCGGCACCCACGGCCGGGCCGCACCGGCCGTGGAGGGGAGCTCGTCGCGGACGGTACGCCCTACCGTCCACCGTCCTCCATCGACGGGCCCCGGAACGGAGCGCCGCGGCGTACTTTCCCTACGCCGCGGAGCCCGGGACCTCCGACACAAGTGCTAGAGGCGCAGCAGTCGTTGGGTGATCTCGCGGTACTGCCGGAGCGCGAGCCGGAGTTCGACGGACCGGGTCGCGGGGTCCTGCTCCTGCCAGCCCTCGCGGAGGGCTCGCCTCCGCTCGGCGAGGGCCTTCATCAGCTGCGCGGAGGTTTCGTCCAGGGCGGCGTCCGCCTCCTCCAGCGCCTCCATCGGGGTGTCGGCGAAGGTGTTGATGGCGTGGCCGAGGCGCCGGACGATCTCGTCCCGTTCGTCCGACGTGAGCAGCGGTTCCACACCCGCCGCGGCGTGGTCGGTACGGCCGCGTGGCTGGTCGGCGGGCTGCTGGGCGCGTGTCTGGTCGTACATCATCGGTGCCGCTTCCGTTCCGCATGTTGGCGTTCTCGGTCTTCTCGACGGCCCGTCGCGGGCTGTGCGCCGTGCGCCGCGCAGTCAGTCAACGTCCGGTGGCCGTCCGTGTCAACGCGTTGCCCGGGCGTTCCGGACAGGCGCTTTCCCCGACCGGCGGGAGTACGGTGCCGACGGGAGTACCTTCGAAGCAGCGAGGGCGCCTTCGCGCGCCGGTGGCCAGACCGGCCGGCCAAGCCCTCGCCTTCCCTATCAGGGGCAGCCCAGGACCCCGGCCGCACCGTCGCACCGAGGCCGAGGAGCCCCGCATGCCGCTCGTTTCCGGCACCCCACCCCTGACGGCGATCCCGCCCTGCCGGCGACCCCGCCCGCCACCGCCCGGCGGCCGAACCCTGCCGCCGCCCGCCGCCGTCCGCCGCCGTCCGCGACACCGACTGCCGCCCCCCGCATGGCAATTGAGAGGACCATCATGGCCATCGCCCCGGAAATCCCGTATCGCTCCCAGTCCCGCCTCCGCCTGAGCCTGGCGCCCCACGGCACGCTGCCCCTGGCCATCGACGGGGCGTGGTGGCCCCGCTCGTACGACGTGGTCGTCGAACTCCCCGAGCTGCTCGCCGGGTTGCCCCGGCTGTGGGGTGACATCACCAGCGTCACCGTCAACGGTTCGATGTGGACCGACCCTCCCGGCCGGATGCTCGTCGCGGGCCAGGTCGTACGCCTGCACAGGAACCTGACCACGTCCCTCCCGCACACCGTCGTCCTGCTCGCTCCCGGCCGCGGACGCTGGGACCTGTCGGTCGTGCCGCCGGACACCGCCGTGGAGGCGGCGGCACAGCTCATGGCCGCCGCCGCGGCCGGCCAGGCCTGACCCGTCTCCCGCCGCCCCGGACCGCTCGGTCGCCGTCCGGGGCGTTCGGTGATGTGATGTCGTGAGGACGGGAGGCAGCAGACCGTGTCCACGACAAGAGGCCCCGACTCCGGGGAGCCGGGGCAGCAGGCGCTGTTCGGGTGGGCGGACGCCGTACCCACGGACGCCGTGCCCACGCACGCCGTGCCCACTTACGCCGTGCCCGCGAAGGACGGCGCGCGCGGCGCGTTCCGGGACAGCCCGCGGGCCCGCCGCATGCTGGACGTGCGGGAGGTCTACGCCGAGCCTGCGGCCCTCGACTCTCCGCGCGGTCAGCAGATCATGGCCCGGCTGCCGGACGTGCGCGTGACGGAGATCGACAGTCACTGGCGCATCCCTTCCCTGCACGGCAACGACGGCAACGTCTCGCGGTGGGTCCGCATCAAGACCGAGACGCTGGTCCTCGGGGTGAAGCAGAAGCTCGTGACGCGCCCCAACGGCAGGTCGGCCGACTGGATCGCCCCCGGCCCCTCCAATGGGTGCGCGATGGCCTGCGCCTACTGCTACGTGCCCCGCCGCAAGGGGTACGCCAACCCCATCACGCTCTTCACCAACATCGAGGCGATCGTGGCCCATGTCCGGCGCCACGCACGGGCCTTGGGGCCCAAGCCCGAACCCAACCAGTGCGATCCCCGGGCGTGGGTGTACGACATCGGTGAGAACGGCGACTGTTCCGTCGACGCCCTGGTCTGTGACAACACGGCCGATCTCGTCGCCGCGTTCCGTGGCCTGCCGACGGCGAAGGCCTCCTTCGCGACCAAGTTCGTCAACCCCGACCTGCTTAGCCTGGACCCGCAGGGCCGTACCCGGGTGCGCTTCTCCCTCATGCCGCCCGACGACGCCCGGCTGCTGGACATCCGCACCAGCCCGGTCGCCGAGCGGATCGCGGCGGCCGCCGACTTCCTCGACGCCGGCTACGAGGTGCACTTCAATCTCTCGCCCGTCGTCCTGCGCCCGGGGTGGCAGCGGGACTGGGCCGACCTGCTCGACCATCTCGACGACGTGCTGCCCGCCCGGGTGAAGGAACAGGCGGCCGCCGAGGTCATCATGCTGACCCACAACGAGTCGCTCCACGAGGTCAACCTGGGCTGGCACCCGCGCGCCGAGGAAGTGCTGTGGCAGCCGGACGCGCAGGAGATCAAGCGCTCGCAGAACGGGGCCCTCAACGTGCGCTACGCCCAGGAGGTCAAGCGGCAGGCGTTGGCACGGATTCAGGAGCTGCTGGCGGAGCACACGCCGTGGCTGCGCGTCCGGTATGCCTTCTGAGGGCCGGGAGCAAAGCCTGAGGACCGGGAGAAGATCCCGGGGGAATCGTTACTTCTTTCACGTACGGGTGATATCGGGCGTATCGCGTCGTGGGGATGGGGAGTCACGGAGCGGCTCGCGTTGATCGCCGGGCCGGAGACAACTCCACCGACGTAAAAGGAGAGTTCACATGCGCCGTTCCGCCGCCGTCATCCTGGGTGCCGTCGCGTTGCTGGGAGTCCTCGCGGCACCCGCCAGTGCCGTGCCGGACCCCGTCGCGACCGTCGACTGCCTGACGCATGCGGCCGGCGATGTCACGTCGCTCATCGACCCGGCGAGCCCCGGCCTGCCCGCCGAGGTGCCGGGCACGGCGTGCCTCGCCCCGTGATGATCTGAACGGACCGCCTCGCCCGCGCACCGCACTTGCGTCTCCTGGCACCGGGACACGCAAGTGCGGGCCGGCGGGCGGTGGTTCGGGCTCTCAGCCGCCCCAGCGGTAGCCGTCGCCGAAGAGCAGGGTGTGCTCCAGCACGTCCTCCAGCGGGTCGTCGATCTGGCCGGTGTTGATCAGCCCGACCCTGGGCGCGTTGTGCGAGTTCTCGTTCGTCTCGTCGGCGTGCGCCGTGCCGGAGCACAGGACGGCCGGTGCGACGGCCATCGCCGCGACCAGAGCCCATCGGGACATTGTCGGGACCCAATTGCCGTTCACTGCGGCCTCCTTGGAGCGTGCGTGTACGGGCCGTCGGTCGCGGCCCGCTCGCCGGGTGTAACCCGGGTGCGTCCAGGAAGTCACCGGTCGTCCCTGACGATCATACGAACGGGTTGTCGCCCCCCTGTCGCCCGAATGACCCAACCGTCCTCACCCCTAAGGCTGTCGCATGCTCCGTCGCGCCCCGTTCCTCGCCCTCCTCGCCCTCGTCGTCGCGGGCACGGTGAACCCCCACCCGTTGCCGCTGCCCATCGCCGACACCGTGGTCAATGAGGGGGTCTCCATCGAAGGACCGCTGATCAACAACATCGGCCTGCCGACCGTGCTGTGAACCGGAGGGGAGGGGGTCAGGCGCGGAGCTCGGGCGGGAAACCGGTCCAGCGCAGTTCCTCCGGCAGGTGCCGCATGTCGTTGTAGAGCACCAGCGCGGCGGGGCGGCCCGGGGTGTAGCGGATGACCGTCAGGGCCGCGTTGCAGTGGTTGAGGCCGAGCCAGCGCGACGGCGGGGCTTCGAGTGCGGCCCGGACCAGCCAGCCGACCAGGAAGTTGTGGGTGACGAGCAGTTCGTGGCGCGGCTCGTCGCCGGGGACGGGGCCGGTGAAGCGGGCGAGCGCCTCCTGGGCCAGGGCGGGGCCGTCCGCGCGTTCCGCCTCGGGGAATTCGGCAAGGCGGGCCAGCGTCGCGTCGGCGGTCTCCGGGGGGAGCTCGTCCTTGTGCGGGAGGTGGGGGAGGTAGTCGCCCGCGGGGGCCGAGCGGATCAGGGGGGCGTTGCTCTTCAGCTGGTCGGATATCAGGGCGGCGGTCTGTTCGGCCCGGGGGAGCGGGCCGTGGTGGATCGCCGCGAAGGGGAGGTCGCGCAGGCGCTCGCCGAGCAGCACCGCCTGCCTGAAGCCGCCCTGCGTCAGCCCGCTCTCGTCGGGCGTGGCCTCGCCGTGCCGGGTGATGTACAGGTGTCGCGTGGCGTGTGTGGCGGCCGGGGGTGTGGTCATGGAGCGGCGTTCCCTTTCAGGTCTTCGGTGGTGACCTGGGTGACGTGCTCACGACGTGATCGGTTCCGGCGGCTCCGGAGGCGGGTGCCGTACGTAGGGTGGCGGGAGTACGACAGATGAGGAGCGTGACATGACCGCCGCCGAACGCCATTCCTCCGCCTTGCTGGGCCTCGACGCCATCAGGGGTGAGCTCGCCGATCTCTACCGCGATCTGCACGCCCACCCCGAGCTGTCCTTCGAGGAGCACCGCACCGCCGCCGAGGTCGCCCGCCGCGCCGGCTCGTACGGCTACGAGGTCACGACCGGCGTCGGCCGTACCGGTGTCGTCGCCGTCCTGGAGAACGGTGAGGGGCCGACCGTCCTCCTGCGCGCCGACTTCGACGCGCTGCCCGTGACCGAGCGGACCGGGCTCCCGTACGCGTCCGTCCACGACGGGGTGATGCACGCGTGCGGGCACGACATGCACGTCACCTGTCTGCTGGGCGCGCTGAAGCTCCTCGCGGACGCTCGCGCCGACTGGGCGGGCAGGATCGTCGGGGTGTTCCAGCCCGCCGAGGAGGTGGCGAAGGGCGCGCAGGCGATGGTCGAGGACCGTTTCTACGAGCGGTTCGGCACCCCGGACGTCGTGCTCGGGCAGCATGTCGCGCCGCTGCCCGCGGGGATGATCGGCGCGCACCCCGGGCCCGCCTTCGCGGCGACCGACGCGCTGCGCGTGCGGATGTTCGGCAAGGGCGCGCACGGCTCACGTCCCGAGGCGTCGATCGACCCCGTGGTGATGGCCGCCGCGACCGTGATGCGGCTGCAGACGGTCGTGTCCCGGGAGATCGCGGGCGGCGAGACGGCCGTGGTGACCGTCGGCTCGCTCCAGGCGGGCACGAAGGACAACATCATCCCGGACGAGGCCGAGCTGAAGATCAATATCCGGACGTACACGCCCGAGGTCCGTACGCGCGTCCTCGCCGCCGTCGAGCGCATCGTCAAGGGGGAGGCGGCCACGGCGGGGGCGGAGCGGGAGCCCGAGATCACGGAGATCGACTCGTTCCCCGTCCTCGACAACGACCCGGCCGCCGTCGAGAGGACGATGGCGGCGGTCGGCGCGGCCATCGGCGCGGACCGCATCCTCGACCCGGGTCCGGTGACCGGCAGCGAGGACATCGGGTACTTCGCGACCTCCGCCGACCGCGAAGTCCCGCTCTGCTACTGGCTGTTCGGCGGCGCCGACCCGGCGGAGGTCGTAGCCGCGCAGAAGGCGGGGACCTTCGAGCGGGACATCCCGTCCAACCACTCGCCGTTCTTCGCCCCGCTGATCGAGCCGACCGTCACCACCGGCGTCACGGCGCTGACGACGGCCGCGCTGGCCTGGCTGGGCGGCCGGCCGCCGCAGTGACGGCCGGCCACCGGGGGGCGAGGGGTCAGCCCTCGTCCTCCAGGTTGCCCTCGGTCTCCAGGTAGGCCTGCCGCAGCGCTTCGAGCACCGCCGGGTCCGGCTTGGCCCACATGCCGCGCGACTCCGCCTCCAGAAGGCGCTCCGCGATGCCGTGCAGGGCCCAGGGGTTGGCCTCCTGGAGGAACTGACGGTTCGTCGGGTCCAGGACGTACGTCTCCGTGAGCTTGTCGTACATCCAGTCGGCGACGACGCCCGTCGTGGCGTCGTACCCGAACAAGTAGTCCACGGTGGCGGCGAGTTCGAAGGCGCCCTTGTAGCCGTGGCGGCGCATCGCCTCGATCCACTTGGGGTTGACGACACGGGCGCGGAAGACGCGGCTCGTCTCCTCCACCAGCGTGCGCGTGCGGACCGTCTCGGGGCGCGTCGAGTCCCCGATGTACGCCTCCGGGGCCGTGCCCCGCAGCGCGCGCACGGTCGCCACCATGCCGCCGTGGTACTGGAAGTAGTCGTCCGAGTCGGCGATGTCGTGCTCGCGGGTGTCCGTGTTCTTCGCGGCCACGGCGATGCGCTTGTACGCGGTCTCCATCTCGGCGCGGGCCGGACGCCCTTCGAGCCCCCGTCCGTACGCGTAACCGCCCCACACCGTGTACACCTCGGCGAGGTCCGCGTCGGTGCGCCAGTCGCGGGAGTCGATGAGCTGGAGCAGGCCCGCGCCGTACGTGCCCGGACGGGAGCCGAAGATGCGGGTGGTCGCCCGGCGTTCGTCGCCGTGCTCGGCCAGGTCGGACTGGGCGTGGGCGCGTACGAAATTCCGGTCCGCGGGCTCGTCGAGCGAGGCGGCGAGCCGCACCGCGTCGTCGAGCAGGCCGATCGTGTGCGGGAACGCGTCGCGGAAGAAGCCCGAGATGCGCAGCGTCACGTCGATGCGGGGGCGGCCCAGCTCCTCGTACGGGATGGCCTCCAGGCCGGTGACGCGGCGCGACGCGTCGTCCCAGACGGGGCGGACGCCGAGCAGCGCCATGGCCTCGGCGACGTCGTCACCCGCGGTGCGCATCGCGCTCGTGCCCCACAGGGAGAGGCCGACGGACGTGGGGTACTCGCCGTTGTCGGACTTGTACCGCTCGATGAGGGAGTCGGCCAGGGCCTGGCCCGTCTCCCACGCGAGGCGGGACGGGACGGCCTTCGGGTCGACCGAGTAGAAGTTGCGGCCCGTCGGCAGGACGTTGACCAGGCCGCGCAGCGGGGAGCCCGAGGGGCCCGCGGGGACGAAGCCGCCGTTCAGGGCGTGCACGGAGTGGTCGAGCTCGGCGGTGGTGGCCGCCAGGCGCGGGACGACCTCGCGGGCAGCGAACTCCAGGACCGCGGCGACCTGTTCACCCTGGTCGCGCGGGACGGCGGCGAGGTCCCAGCCCGCGTCGTCCATCGCCTGGACCAGCTCGCGGGCCTTCTCCTCGGCCGCGTCGGCGGTGGTGCGCGTCGCCGCGGACTCGTCGAGACCGAGGGCCTCGCGCAGGCCGGGCAGCGCGGACGTGCCGCCCCAGATCTGGCGGGCCCGCAGGATCGCGAGGACGAGGTTGACGCGGTCACCGGCGGCCGGGGCCGTGCCGAGCACGTGCAGTCCGTCGCGGATCTGCATGTCCTTGATCTCGCAGAGCCAGCCGTCGACGTGCAGCAGGAAGTCGTCGAAGCCGTCGTCGTCCGGACGGTCCTCCAGGCCCAGGTCGTGGTCGAGCTTCGCGGCCTGGATGAGCGTCCAGATCTGCGCGCGGATCGCCGGAAGCTTCGCCGGGTCCATCGAGCTGATCTGCGCGTACTCGTCGAGGAGCTGCTCCAGGCGGGCGATGTCGCCGTAGGAGTCGGCGCGCGCCATCGGCGGCACCAGGTGGTCGATGAGCGTGGCGTGCACGCGGCGCTTGGCCTGCGTGCCCTCGCCCGGGTCGTTGACCAGGAACGGATAGATCAGCGGCAGGTCGCCGAGCGCGGCGTCCGGGCCGCAGGCGGCGGACAGGCCCGCGTTCTTGCCGGGCAGCCACTCCAGGTTGCCGTGCTTGCCGAGGTGGATCATCGCGTCGGCGCCGAAGCCGCCGTCCGCCGCGGACGCCGCGATCCAGCGGTACGCCGCCAGATAGTGGTGCGACGGCGGCAGGTCGGGGTCGTGGTAGATCGCGATGGGGTTCTCACCGAAGCCGCGCGGCGGCTGGATGAGGATGAGCAGGTTTCCGCGGCGCAGCGCGGCGAGCACGATGTCACCCTCCGGGTCACCGCCGTTGCCCACGCGCGAGCGGTCCAGGAACATCTCGCCGGGCGGCGGACCCCAGTGCTGCTCGACCGAGTCGCGGAGCTCCTGCGGGAGCGTCGCGTACCAGCGCTTGTAGTCGGCGGCCGGGATGCGCACCGGGTTGGCGGCGAGCTGCTCCTCGGTGAGCCACTCCTGGTCGTGGCCGCCCGCGTCGATCAGCGCGCGGATCAGCTCGTCGCCGTCGCCGGAGACGAGGCCAGGGATGTCTTCCGTGGGGCCGAAGTCGTAACCCTCGGCGATGAGCCTGCGCAGCAGTGCGACGGCGGAGGCGGGGGTGTCGAGGCCCACCGCGTTGCCGATGCGGGAGTGCTTCGTCGGGTACGCGGAGAGGACCAGCGCGAGGCGCTTGTCGGCGGCCGGAATGTGCTTCAGACGCGCGTGCCGTACGGCGATCCCGGCGACGCGGGCCGCACGCTCGGCGTCCGCCACGTACGCGGGGAGCCCGTCCTCGTCGATCTCCTTGAAGGAGAAGGGGACCGTGATCAGGCGCCCGTCGAACTCTGGCACCGCGATCTGGCTCGCGGCGTCCAGCGGCGAGACGCCCTCGTCGTTCTCCTCCCAGGCGGAGCGCGACCCGGTCAGGCACAGCGCCTGGAGGATCGGCACGTCCAGGCCGGTCAGCGCGCCCGCGTCCCACGACCCGTCGTCGCCGCCCGCCGACGCCTCGGCGGGCTTGGTGCCGCCCGCCGCGAGGACGGTGGTCACGATGGCGTCGGCGGCGCGCAGCTCGTCGATCAGCTCGGGCTCGGGGGCGCGCAGCGAAGCCACGTACAGCGGCATCGGGCGGGCGCCCGCGTCCTCGATCGCGCCGCACAGGTCGTCGATGAACGCGGTGTTGCCGCTCATGTGGTGGGCGCGGTAGTAGAGCACGGCGACCGTGGGGCCCTCGACGTCGGCGCGGGCGGTGCGCTCCAGCGGGCCCCAGGAGGGGGCGGCCGCGGGCGGGTCGAAGCCATGGCCGGTGAGCAGCACGGTGTCGGAGAGGAAGCGGGCCAGCTGCTCCAGGTTGGCGGGGCCGCCGTGCGCGAGGTAGGCGTGCGCCTCGGCGGCGATGCCGATCGGCACGGTGGAGGAGGCCATCAGCTGGGCGTCGGGCGCCTGTTCACCGGTGAGCACGACGACCGGGAGGCCGGTGGCGATGAGCTGGTCGAGGCCGTCCTGCCAGGCGCGGACACCGCCGAGGAGGCGTACGACGACGAGGTCGACGCCGTCGAGCAGGGCGGGCAGCCCGTCGAGATCCAGGCGGGACGGGTTGGCGAACCGGTAGTCGACCGGGCCTCCCGCCGCGCGGGCGCTGAGCAGGTCGGTGTCGGAGGTCGACAACAGCAGAAGCATGCGGGCGCAGGCCTTCCTCGGGGTGTCCGCGCCCCGGGTGGTCGTGTGGACGGCAGGAGTTCCTGGCTCACCCCACGCGGGCGGGGTTCACAGTGGCGGGACCGCGCCGGATTCGCACCGGGCTTCCTCCCTCGGGTCCTGGTGGACCCACGCCGTCGCTGGCGTCGACGGACCTGAAGGCCCGCCGCCTGCATAGTAAGTCCTGCCCGCCGCCGATGGGGCGGCCACCTGCCCGGACGGTCCGTCTCGGGAGACGACCGGCCGGATGCGCGTGGGTATGCTCGCCGCCATGCCGCCCACCCGAGCACCATCCCCAGACCAGGGCGAATCCCTCATACGTGACCGGGGCGACGCCTGCCCCGGAGCCCTCCGCCTGCACCTCGCCGACGACGGCCGGCTGGCCCGGCTCCGGCTGCCCGGCGGCCTCTTGACGAACCGTCAGGCGGACGTGCTCGGCGTCGCGGCGGAACGTCTCGCGGACGGCGCCCTCAGTGTCACCTCGCGCGGCAACGTCGAGCTGCGCGGCCTGGGCGAGGCGTGCGGCGGCGAGCTCTCCCGGCTGCTCGCGGACGCCGGTCTGCTCCCCTCCGAGCGGCACGAGCGCGTCCGGAACGTGGTGGCGTCCCCGCTGGCCGGAACCGACGGACTCGGCCACGCCGACGTGCAGTTGTGGGTCCGCGAGCTGGACCGGTTGCTGTGCGCCGAGGAGTGGACGACAGCCCTCTCCGGCCGCTTCCTGTTCGCCCTCGACGACGGCCGCGGGGATGTGGCCGGGCTCGGCGGCGATGTGACCTTGATCGCAGAATCGGGTGGGGCGGCTGGGGTGGCTGGGGCGGCTGGGGCAGGCAGCACGGCTGGTGTGGCTGGCTCGTACGGGACGGCCGGATCGGCTGACGCGTACGGGGACCCGTATGGGATGGCTGGGGCGAGCGGGACGGCGCTCGTGCGGCTCGGGGGGCAGGGCTTCCGGGTCGCCGCCGCCGACGCCCCGCGCGCGGCCCTCGCCGCAGCCCGGGCCTTCCTCGCCGCCGCCCACCGGGCCGGAAACGGCGCCTGGCGGGTACGCGAACTTCCCGCCGGGCAGACCGTCGACCTGGCGGAAGCCCTCGCGCGGGCGGATGTCGCGGCCACGCCCGCCACCATCCCCCGGACACCGGTCGCCCCGCCGCCCGCCCCGGGCGTCGTCGGCCGCGCGGTGGTGGTCCACGCCCCGCTCGGCCGTGTGAGCGCGGCCCAGTGGCGGGCCCTCCTGCCGCTCCCCGCCGACGAGCTGCGGGTCACGCCCTGGCGCGGCTTCGTGCTTCCCGGCTTCGCCGACGGAACGGCGGCCGGGGAGCGGCTCGACGCGCTGGCCGACGCCGGATTCGTCACCGACCCCGGCTCGCCCTGGCTGGGCGTCGGCGCCTGCACAGGCCGCCCCGGCTGCGCCAAGTCCCTCGCCGACGTCCGCGCCGACGCGGTGCCCGGCGAGGTTCCCGGCACGGCTCCCGGCACGGTTCCCGGCACGGGCGGCCTCCCCGTCCACTGGTCCGGCTGCGAGCGGCGCTGCGGGCACCCGCACGGCGACTGGGTCGACGTCCTCGCCACCGGGGACGGCCGCTACGAGGTGACCCGGCACACCGGCGGCTCGACGGCACCCGTGACGGGCAGCACCTTGACCGAGACGGTCACCACGGCACGTAACACCACCGGCACGTAACACCATGAAAACGACGGCCACGAGATGAGCGAGAGCACAGTGTTCGACTACGAGAAGGACGGCGCGGCGATCTACCGCGAGTCCTTTGCCACCATCCGCGCGGAGGCGGACCTCCAAGGCCTGCCCGCCGACGTCAGCCAGGTCGCGGTCCGGATGATCCACGCCTGCGGCATGGTCGACCTCGTGAAGGATCTCGCCCACAGCCCGCGCGTGATCGCCGACGCCCGCAAGGCGCTGCGCGACGGCGCGCCGATCCTCTGTGACGCGAACATGGTCGCGAGCGGCGTCACCCGCAAGCGGCTGCCCGCCGACAACGACGTGATCTGCACCCTCGCCGACCCGTCCGTGCCGGACCTCGCGGCACAGCTGGGCACCACCCGCAGCGCCGCCGCCCTCGAACTCTGGCGCGACCGCCTCGAAGGCTCCGTCGTCGCCATCGGCAACGCGCCCACCGCGCTCTTCCGTCTCCTGGAGATGATCGAGGAAGGCGCGCCGCGCCCGGCCGCCGTCCTCGGCATCCCGGTCGGTTTCGTCGGCGCCGCCGAGTCCAAGGACGCGCTCGCCGAGCACCGCTCCGGTCTGGAGTACCTGGTCGTACGAGGGCGTCGGGGCGGCAGCGCGATGGCCGCGGCGGCGATCAACGCGATTGCGAGCGAGGCGGAGTGAACACCGAGACCACGCACGCGGGCACCGAGACCACGCACGCGGGCACCGAGACCACGCACGCGGGCACCGAGTCCGTGCACGCGGGCACCGAGACCACGCGAGGGAAGCTGTACGGCGTCGGGCTCGGGCCCGGTGACCCCTCCCTGATGACTCTGCGGGCCGTGGAGGTCATCGCCGCCGCCGACGTGATCGCGTACCACTCGGCGCGGCACGGCCGTTCCATCGCCCGCTCCATCGCGGCGAAGCACCTCAGGGACGACCACATCGAGGAGCCGCTGGTCTACCCCGTGACTACGGAGACCACGGACCACCCCGGCGGCTACCGCGGCGCCCTCGACGAGTTCTACGAGGAGTCCGCGGCCCGCCTCGCCGCCCACCTCGACGCGGGCCGCACGGTCGCCGTCCTCGCCGAGGGCGACCCGCTCTTCTACGGCTCCTACCAGCACATGCACAAGCGCCTCGCGCACCGCTACCCGTCCGAGGTGATCCCCGGCGTCACCTCGGTGAGCGCGGCGGCGGCCCGCCTCGGGGAGCCGCTGGTGGAGGCGGAGGAGATCCTCACCGTGCTGCCCGGCACCCTCCCGGAGGAGGAGCTGGCCGCGCGCCTCGCGGCGACGGACTCGGCGGTCGTCATGAAGCTCGGCCGTACGTTTCAGAAGGTGCGCGGCGCCCTGGAGAGCGCGGGCCGCCTCGACGAGGCCCGCTATGTCGAGCGGGCCACCATGGAGGGCGAGCGCACCGGCCGGCTCGCCGACGTGGACCCCGGTTCGGTGCCGTACTTCTCCGTGGCGGTGCTGCCGAGCCGGGTGGCGCCCCTGACCGGCGGGCCCGCCCCAGAGGCTCCGGAGGAGACCCCGGAGCGCGGTGAGGTCGTCGTGGTCGGCACGGGTCCCGCGGGCCCGCTGTGGCTGACCCCCGAGACGCGCGGCGCGCTCGCCGCCGCCGACGACCTGGTCGGCTACACCACGTACATCGACCGCGTGCCGCACCGCGCGGGCCAGCGGCGGCACGGCTCCGACAACCGTGTGGAGTCCGAACGGGCCGCTTTCGCACTGGACCTTGCGCGGCGCGGGCGGCGCGTCGCCGTCGTCTCGGGCGGCGACCCCGGCGTCTTCGCGATGGCCACGGCCGTCCTGGAGGTCGCCTCGCAGGACGAGTACACGGACGTTCCGGTCCGCGTGCTGCCCGGGGTGACCGCGGCCAACGCGGCGGCGGCCCTCGCGGGCGCCCCGCTCGGCCACGACTACGCCACGATTTCCCTCTCCGACCGTCTCAAGCCGTGGGAGGTCATCGCGGAGCGGCTGGCCGCGGCGGCCGCGGCGGATCTCGTCCTCGCGCTCTACAACCCCGGCTCGCGCAGCCGCACGTGGCAGGTGGGCAAGGCGCGCGAACTGCTCCTGGAGCACCGGACGCCGGATACCCCGGTGGTTCTGGGGCGTGATGTGGGCGGGCCCGAGGAGAGCGTGCGGATCGTGCGGCTCGGCGACCTCGATCCCGCGGAGGTCGACATGCGGACGCTGCTGATCGTCGGCTCCTCGCAGACGCGAGTGTCGCGGCGGCGCGGGGGCGGGGAGCAGATCGTCTGGACGCCGCGGCGGTATCCCGAGGGGTGATTCCGCAGTGCGTCGTCTGCGGGCGCGTTGTGGCTGGTCGCGCAGTTCCCCGCGCCCCTGAAAGCGGGGCCGTGCCCCGTGAGGGGCGCGGGGAACTGCGCGCTCAGCCACGGCGCGCCCGCACCTGACCACTCAGCAAGCGGACCCAGGCGACGGCTTCCCCCGGGGTGGCGACCTCGGGGACGGCCTCCGGCAGGGCAGGGCGCCGGACGACCACGACAGGAGTCCCCGCCTCGCGCGCAGCGACAAGTTTCGGCGCAGTCGCCGCGCCCCCGCTGTCCTTAGTCACCAGGACGTCGATCCGGTGCGTACGCAGCAGTTCGCGCTCCCCGTCCAGGGTGAACGGGCCCCGGTCGAGGAGTACCTCCATGCGGGCGGGGAACGGTGGCTCGGGCGCGTCCACGGAGCGTACGAGGAACCAGAGCGCGTCCGGTCCGGGGCCCGCGAACGCGGCGAGGCCCATCCGGCCGGTGGTGAGGAAGACCCGCTCGCCCAGTGCGGGAAGCACCCGCGCGGCCTCTTCCAGGGAGCCGACCGGATGCCAGTCGTCCCCGTCACCCGCGACCCAGCCGGGCCGGCGCAGGGCGAGCAGGGGAACATGGGCCGTGGCGGCGGCCCGCGCCGCGTTGAACGAGATCGTCCCGGCGAAAGGATGGGTGGCGTCGATGAGCGCGTCCACGTGGTGCGCGGCCAGCCACGCCGCCAGCCCCTCGGCCCCGCCGAAGCCGCCCACGCGGACCTCGCCGGGCGGCATGCGCGGCGCCGCGACCCGGCCCGCAAGGGAACTGGTCACGCGCGGCCCCGTCCCCACCAGGAGCTCCGCCAGGCGGCGCGCTTCGGTCGTTCCTCCCAGAATCAGTACGTGCACGGAGTTCGGTTCCATTCATGAGTAAGGCAAGCGGGGCGGGCGAGGCCGCGGGCGGTCGCAGCGCCCAACTCAAGCACACCGGTCTGCGGCCCGGCTGGACGACCGGAGCCTGTGCGACCGCCGCCACCACGGCCGCGTACACGGCGCTGCTCACCGGCGATTTCCCCGACCCGGTGACCATCACGCTGCCCAAGGGGCAGACGCCCGCCTTCGCGCTCGCCGCCGAGGAGCTGACGGACGCGTACGCCATGGCGGGCATCGTCAAGGACGCGGGCGACGACCCGGACGTCACGCACGGCGCGCTGGTGCGGTCCACGGTCCGGCGGCTGCCGACGGGCGCGGGCGTCGTCTTCAAGGCGGGCCCCGGCGTGGGCACCGTCACCCGCCCCGGTCTGCCGCTGGAGGTGGGCGAGCCCGCGGTCAACCCCGTGCCGCGGCAGATGATGCGGGACCACGTGGCGCTGGTGGCCGACCGGGCCGGCACCACGCCCGACGTCGAGATCACCCTCTCCGTCGACCACGGCGAGGAGATCGCCCGCTCCACCTGGAACCCGCGGCTCGGCATCCTCGGCGGCCTGTCCGTCCTCGGGACGACCGGCATCGTCGTCCCGTACTCCTGCTCGGCGTGGATCGACTCGATCCGGCGGGGCGTGGATGTGGCGCGGGCGGCCGGGCGCACGCATGTCGCCGGGTGCACCGGGTCGACGTCGGAGAAGACCGTCGTCGCCGAGTACGGACTGCCCGAGGACGCCCTCCTCGACATGGGGGACTTCGCGGGCGCCGTCCTGAAGTACGTACGCCGCCATCCCGTGGACCGCCTCACCGTCTGCGGCGGCTTCGCCAAGCTGTCGAAGCTCGCGGCGGGCCACCTCGACCTGCACTCGGCCCGCTCCCAGGTCGACAAGGGCTTCCTGGCCGGTCTGGCCCGGCGCGGCGGGGCCTCCGAGGAGCTCGCCGGGCAGGTCGCCGTCGCCAACACGGGCCTCGCGGCACTGCAGTTGTGCGCGGCGGCCGGGGTGCCGCTCGGCGACCTGGTCGCGGAGACGGCCTGCGACGAGGCGCTCGCGGTGCTGCGGGGCGCCCCGGTCGCGGTCGACGTCATCTGCATCGACCGGGCCGGCACGGTCGTGGGCCGCAGCGCCCTCAAGTAGCGCTACGGGCCGCCGTCAAGTAGCGCTACGGGCCGCCGTCAGCAGACGTGACGGTCCCGCTCCGCCGAGTACAGGTGACTGTCACGGAACTGCGAGGCGCCCAGTGTCCGCCCCACCATGATGACGGCGGTCCGCACGATCCCCGCCTCCTTGACCTGGCCCGCGATGGAGTCCAGCGTGCCCCGCAGGATCACCTCGTCGGGCCGGCTGGCGAGGGCGACCACCGCGGTGGGGCAGTCGGCGCCGTAGTGCGGCAGGAGTTCCTCGACCACGCGGTCGACGTACCCCGCGGCCAAGTGGAGGACGAGCAGCGCGCCACTGCGGCCGAGCGTCGCCAGGTCCTCGCCCTCGGGCATGGCTGTCGCCCGCTGCGCGATCCGCGTGAGGATGACGGTCTGGCCGACGGTCGGCACGGTCAGCTCCCGCTTCAGCGCGGCCGCCGCCGCGGCGAACGCCGGTACGCCGGGCACCACTTCATAGGGCACACCGGCCGCGTCGAGCCGCCGCATCTGCTCGGCCACCGCACTGAACACGGACGGGTCGCCCGAGTGCAGCCGCGCCACGTCGAGCCCCCGCTCGTGCGCGTCGACCAACGCGGCGGTGATCTCGTCCAGGTTGAGCTGCGCGGTGTCCACGAGCTGCGCCCCGTCGGGGCATTCGGCGAGCAGTTCGCGCGGCACCAGGCTGCCCGCGTACAGGCAGACCTGGCAGGCGGCGATCCGCCGCGCGCCGCGGACCGTGATCAGGTCGGCGGCGCCGGGTCCCGCGCCGATGAAGTACACGGTCATCTCTGGTCAACTCCTGCTTGCTGGGCCCTGGACGGATCTGGGCCTTGGTCGGACTTGGTGACGGACCATTGGGTGACCGGCATGGCCTGCCGCCACCCGGTGAAGCCGCCCACGGGGACGGCCTGTGCGACGGCGAGCCGCACCAACTCGCCGCCGTGGCGCCGGTAGTACTCCGTGAGCAGCGCCTCGGACTCCAGCGTGACGGTGTTGGCGACGAGGCGCCCGCCGGGCGGCAGGGCGGCCAGGGCCGCGTCGAGGAGGCCGGGCGCGGTGAGGCCGCCGCCGATGAACACGGCGTCGGGCGTGGGGAGTCCGGCGAGCGCGTCGGGTGCCGCGCCGGTGACGACGCGCAGCCCCGGCACACCGAGCCGCTCGGCGTTGCGGGTGATCCGCTCGGCGCGCACGGGGTTCTTCTCGATGGTGACGGCACGGCACGCCGGGTGGGCCCGCAGCCACTCCACGGCGATCGAGCCGGAGCCGCCGCCCACGTCCCAGAGCAGTTCGCCGGGGGCGGGCGCGAGCGCGGCGAGCGTGGCGGCGCGGACATACCGCTTGGTGAGCTGCCCGTCGCTCTCGTACGCGGTGTCGGGCAGCCCCGGCACGACGCCGAGCCGCGGTGCGTCGGGGGAGCGGCGGCACTCGACCGCGACGACGTTCAGGGCGTCGCCGGGCGCGTGCGACCAGGTGCCGGCGACGCCTTCGTGCGTCGACTCGCCCGCGCCGCCGAGCTGTTCGAGGACGCGGAGCCTGCTCGGGCCGAAGCCGCGCTCGCGCAGCAGGGCGGCGACCTCGGCGGGCGTGTCCGCGTTCGCGCTGAGCACGAGGACGCGGCGCCCGTCGTGCAGCGCGGCGGCGAGCCGGGCGGCGGGGCGGCCGACGAGAGTGACGACCTCCGTGTCCTCGACGGGCCAGCCGAGGCGCGCGCACGCGAGGGAGACGGAGGACGGGTGCGGGAACACGTGCAGCGCGGCGGCGCCGAGCTCCTCGGTCAGGGCGCGTCCGATGCCGTGGAACATGGGGTCGCCGCTGGCGAGCACGGCGACGCGGCGGCCCGCGTGGGCGGCGAGCAGGCCGGGCACGGCGGGCCGCAGCGGAGAGGGCCAGGACACCCGCTCGCCCGCGCACTGTCCGGCGGGCAGCAGCTCCAGCTGGCGGGGTCCGCCGATGAGCACCTCGGCCTGGGCGAGTGCGGCGCGCGACGCGGCCGGGAGCCCGTCCCAGCCGTCGGCCCCGATCCCGACGACGGCGACGGCCGGTGGTTCTGCGGAGGGTGCGGGGGTCACTGCGGGTACCTGACCTCGGGGTTCGGGAGAGACTGCGCAGCTCCGCACTCTACTGCCGACCCGGCGGCGTACCCTTATTGCGAATGAGTTGCAGGTGCTAGTCATAAGCCGTACGGCTGTTCCGTGCGGCCCCCAGGGCAGAAAGGCCAACCCGTGATGGGCTCTCCGGTGGTGCTCGGCATCGAGTCGTCCTGCGACGAGACCGGCGCGGGCCTCGTCCGCGCGGGACGGCTGCTCGGCCACGCGGTGGCGTCGAGCATGGACGAACACGCCCGCTACGGCGGCGTCGTCCCGGAGATCGCCGCCCGCGCCCACGTCCACGCGCTCACCCCGGTGGTCCGCCGCGCCCTGGACGAGGCCGGCCTGCGGATGTCCGACATCGGCGCGGTGGCCGTGACGACCGGGCCCGGTCTCTCCGGCGCCCTCCAGGTCGGACTCGCCGGGGCGAAGAGCCTCGCGTACGCCCTGGACGTACCGCTGTACGGCGTGCACCACCTGGCCGGGCACGTCGCCGCCGACACCCTGGAGCACGGCCCGCTGCCCGACCCCTGCATGGTCCTCATCGTCTCCGGCGGCCACACCTCGCTCCTGCTCGTACGCGACCTCGCGCGCGACCCGATCGTCCACCTCGGCGACACCCTCGACGACGCGGCGGGCGAGTGCTTCGACAAGGTCGCGAGGGTCTTTGGACTGCCCTATCCGGGCGGCCCCGCCATCGACCGGGCGGCCCGCGACGGAGACCCTGCGGCCGTCCCCTTCCCGCGCCCGCTGACCGGCCAGCGCGACGCAGCGCACACCCACTCCTTCTCCTTCTCCGGACTGAAGACGGCCGCCGCGCGCTGGGCCGAAGGGCACGCGGGGCGGCCGCTCCCGGTCGCCGACGGGGCGGCGTCGCTCCAGGAGGCCGTCGCCGACGTACTCACCCGCAAGGCGGTCGCCGCCTGCCGCGAGCACGGCGTCGGCACACTCGTCGTGGTCGGCGGCGTCGCGGCCAACTCACGCGTACGCGCGCTCGCCGAGGAGCGCTGCCGGGCGGCGGGCATCGCGCTGCGCGTCCCGCCGCCGCGGCTCTGCACCGACAACGGCGCGATGATCGCGGCGGTCGGCGACCTGCTGGTGCGCGCGGGCGCGGCCCCCGCACCCCTGAATGTCTCGATCGACCCGTCGGCGCCACTGGAGTTCGCTTCGCTCCACCCCGTCGGCGCGGCCTTCGGGCGGGCGGCGTGACGGGGCGGCGGCCCGTCGTCCGACGGGTGACCGGCACCGAACTGCTCACGCGCTACGCCGAAGGCATACGTTCCGTCTACGCGGAGACCTTCGCGCAGCCGCCCTGGAACGAGGACCCGGCCGAGGCGGACCAGTACCTGAAACGCCTCGCGGACGACGCCGTTCGCCCCGGATTCACCGCGGCGGTCGCCCTCGACGACGGCGCGCACGCCCCCGGCGCGGACCGTGTGCCGCGCCTCATCGGCTTCACGACCGCCTGGACGACCGGCAGCCCGCTCCCCGACACCCGCTCGTATCCCCTGGTCACCGCCGCTCTCGGGGCCCGCGCCCACGACTGGCTCGGTGACTCTCTCCAAATCGACGAACTCGCCGTCCGGCCCACCGCCCACGGCCTCGGCGCCGGACGTGCCCTCCTCGCGGCGGTGACGCGAGACGCACCGGACGGCCGCTGCTGGCTCCTGACCGGGGCCCGCGCCACCGACGCGGTCCGGTTCTACCGCCGCGTCGGCTGGCACCAGATCACCCACCCCGCCCCGGACAGCCGGGACGTGACGGTGTTCCTCGGACCGGAGCACCCGGCCCGCTCCGAAGCCGCGAGGTGGCGAAGCTCACGCCGTTGAAACCCGGTGCGAAGGGGCACCCGGGCCGTGCCGGCGGCGGCGACCGTGTCGCTGTTGGGCTGAACGGGTGAGTTGGCGTAAGAATTGGCCGGTGCAGAGAACAAGTGCGAGCCAGGACGGGGTGGGCAAGTGAGCAGCAGTCAGCGCCACGACGTCACCGATGAACAGTGGGAAGGGCTCGCCCAGGTCGTACCGCTGCGCAGCCGCAACGAATGGCCCTCGTGGCCTGGACACCGCGCGCTGCCGGACGCGGAGACCGAGACGCGGCGCCGTTTCGTCGTGATGCGGGTCAACGTGTTCTCGGACGCCCGCGAGGTCGCCGAGACCGTGATGGCGCAGATCCCGGTCCTCCTCGACCTGACCGGCGCCGAGACCGAAGTCGCCAAGCGTGTCCTGGACTTCAGCAGCGGTGTGGTCCTCGGCCTCGGCTGCGGCATGCACCGGGTCGACAAGAACGTCTTCCTCCTGGCACCTCCCGGTACGGAGGTCCAGGGTCTGGTGGAGGCGGTCTCCCAGCAGTAAGGGCCGGTCCCCGCACCGGCGTAGCCTCTCGGCGGCCGGTGCGGAGGATCTTCAGGGGGAATCCCCCGATCGTAGGAAGGTCGGTTGGGCGTAACGGTTCGCCCGCTCCGCCGCCGCCTACCTTCCGGACATGACGGTGCATTCCCGGATGTCGGCCGCGCAGTCGTCGGCGGGGCAGGACCGGCCGCAGGTCACCGAACTGCGCCTTTCCGCCTTCGCAGGACACCGCGCCACAGTGCTCCCGCTCGGCCCGATGACCTTGCTCACCGGGCCGAGCGGCAGCGGCAAGTCCAGCGCGCTCGGCGCGTACGAGGCACTGGCGCGGCTCTGCGCCGGAGCGGAACTGCCCGACGTCTTCGCGGACCCCGTGGCGTGCGTGCCCGAGCGCGCCCGCGCCGACGGCCAGCGACGGCGCGGCTTCCGCATCGGCTGCACGGTCGAAGGACCCGCGGGCTCGGTCCGGCTCGACCTCGCCGTACAGGCGGAACCCGAACTCCGCGTCGTGGGCGAGCGGCTGACCCGCGACGGTCTCGTCCTCCTCGAGACAGCCCTGCGCGACCCCGGCCGGCGCGTGGTCCAGGCGGCCTGGCACACCGCGGGCGCATCACCCGTGACGCGCGCCCCCATGCCGGACGACCGGCTCGGCACGGCGCTCGTGCCGCTGCGCGTGGCGGGCAAGACGGACGGACAGCGGCTGGTGCTCGCGGCGGCGGAACAGGTGGTGGTCGCGCTCCGCTCGGCGTACGCCTGCGACCCGCGGCCCAGCCGCATGCGCGCCCCCGTCCCCGCTGGACTGGTCGGCACGGGCCGCCTCCTGGCAGGCTGCGACAACCTCGCCGAAGTCCTCTGGCGCACCCGCTCGGAGTGTGCGGCACGGCACGCGATGCTCGTCTCGGCGGTGCGTTCCGGATGCGCGGGGCAGGTCGCCGACGTGTCCGCCGAGGAGGTGGAGGACGGCACGGTGCACGCCTTCATCGACCGGGGCTGCGGGGTGCGCACGCCTCTCGGGCGGCTCGGCGACGGCGAGTTGCGGTTCCTCGCCCTGGCGTTGGTGCTGCTGACCGGGCCCGGCGTGCTCGCCGTCGACCCCGTGGCCGAGGTGCCGCAGGCGTACCAGACCCTGACGGTCCTCGCCGACGGCCTGGACCGGCGCCTGGACGCACGGCAGGCCCGTTCCCTCGGCGAACTGGCGGCCCGCACCTGCGAGCGCGGGCACATCCGGCTGGTGGGGTCGGTGGGGGACGCGTCCTGGGCGGCCGACGCCGAGGGCGCCTCGGTGGTAGACCTGGGGCCGTGACGGAACAACTTGACGTGGCGGTACTGCAGCGCAGGCTGGCCGAGTTCGCGGCGGCGCGCGACTGGAAGCAGTACCACACCCCGAAGAACCTGGCCGCGGCGCTCAGCGTGGAGGCGTCGGAACTGGTGGAGATCTTCCAGTGGCTGACGCCCGAGGAGTCCGCGCGCGTGATGGAGGACCCGGGCAGGGCGCCCCGGGTGGCGGACGAGGTGGCCGATGTCCTCGCGTATCTGCTGCAGTTCTGCGAGGTCCTGGGGATCGACGTGCTTGCCGCGCTCGCCGCGAAGATCGAGCGGAACGAGCAGCGCTTCCCGGTCCCGGAGGGCCCCTGACCCCTCTCCGGGCCCGCCGCACCGCCCTTGGAATTGATCCTTCCGATATTTTCGTCACTCTCCGGAGTGGATGGCTTGTCCAAACTCGATTACTTGTCCACAGAATTCCGGCTTCCCCTGGCTTTTCGCCCCGATGGGCATCACTCTGGGTAGTGGACAGGGAGGGGGTCGGACATGAACGCGACGCGGCTCATCGAAGCGAACCGCCGCGCCCTGGCGCGCAGTCAGGATCCGGCGGACATCGTCGTGGAGGTCTGGCAGTCGCAGGCGCTGGCGCAGGCGATCGGCAGCCACCTCGCGGTCGCCGGCCCGCCGGAGTTACGGGGCGAGGCGCTGGGCCTCAGCGAAGTCGGGGGCAGAGCCTGCGGGGTGCTCGACGCCCCCCGGCTGGGGACCGAGGACATACGGGCGGCGCGGCTGACGGAGACCGGCGACGCACATCAGGTCCTGCTCGGCCTCGGCAGGCTCCTCGGCGAGGTCGGCATCGCGCTCGTCGGCGTCGCCATGGGCGCCGAGGAGGAAGGGGTGTACTGGCAGTGCATGGAAGCGATCGACGCCGCCGACGAGTCGAGGGACCGGGTCCTGGAGATGCTGCGCAGACTCGCGGTGCGGGCGGAGAGCCTGCCCGAGCCCGACTCCGCGGCGGGGCCGTCATGAGGCGGCTCGGCGCCGCCCCCGCAAAAGAGCGGGGGAGCGGCGGCCCCGGGGGAGCGCCGGTGCCCTCAGAAGCGGCCGGGCTCGTCGTCGCCCTGCGGCCGGGCGCCCGCGGCGGGGGCTCCGGGCGGCGAGGACTGCTGCAGATCGGCGTCGAGCCGGGTCAGATCCGCGTTGAGCGCTGCCATCAACTCCTCCATCTGCTGCAGCAGGCCCTTGGGTGCGCCCTGCTGTGCGGGCACGGGCGCATCGTGCGCGGCCTCCTGCTCGGGCGCGGCTTCCTGGGACATGACGGCCTCCTCGGCCCTTGCCCTCCCGCGGCGGGAAGGCGGATGACGCAGACGGCGCACCGGCTGCGGCCGCCGGCGCGGGTGCCGGCTGCCCGGCTCCGCCCGAGCCAACGATCACCCGTCGGGCGGGGTCACTGGGGCGGACCCGCGCCGCCGCCGTGTTGACGGCTTTTCACCCGACCGAGGCGGCGGGGGTCCGGCGGGACCGACGGGGTTGACGGGCGTTCGAGCGTGCAGGATGGAGCCATGGATCTTCGAATCTTCACGGAGCCCCAGCAAGGGGCCACCTACGACACCCTGCTCACCGTGGCCAAGGCCACCGAGGACCTCGGCTTCGACGCCTTCTTCCGCTCGGACCACTACCTCCGCATGGGATCCGCCGACGGCCTGCCCGGGCCGACGGACGCCTGGATCACGCTCGCCGGGCTCGCCCGGGAGACCAAGCGGATCAGGCTGGGCACCCTGATGACGGCCGGTACGTTCAGGTTGCCCGGCGTCCTCGCGATCCAGGTGGCACAGGTCGACCAGATGTCGGGCGGCAGGGTGGAACTGGGCCTGGGTGCGGGCTGGTTCGAGGACGAGCACAAGGCGTACGGCATCCCCTTCCCCAAGGAGAAGTTCGCCCGCCTCGAAGAGCAGCTGGAGATCGTCACCGGACTCTGGGCGACGGAGGTCGGCAAGACCTTCAGCCACGACGGCAAGCACTACCAACTCACCGATTCCCCGGCCCTGCCCAAGCCCGCACAGGGCAAGGTGCCGGTTCTGATCGGCGGCCACGGCGCGACCCGCACCCCGCGCCTCGCCGCGCAGTTCGCCGACGAGTTCAACATCCCCTTCGCCTCGGTGGAGGACAGCGAGCGGCAGTTCGGGCGGGTCAGGGCGGCCGCCGAGCAGGCCGGGCGCAAGGGCGGCGACCTGGTGTACTCCAGCGCACTGGTGGTCTGCGTCGGCAAGGACGACGCGGAGGTGGCCCGCCGGGCGGCGGTGATCGGCCGCGACGTGGACGAGCTCAAGGCGAACGGCCTCGCGGGTTCGCCCGCCGAGGTCGTCGACAAGATCGGGCGGTACGAGGCGATCGGCGCGAGCCGCATCTACCTCCAGTGCCTGGACCTGGCCGACCTGGACCACCTGGAGCTCATCTCCTCGCAGGTGCAGTCGCAGCTGTCGTAGACCGACCGGCGACGGCCTGCCCCGTGCGTGACCGCCGGGCTCACCCCTCCGGGGCCCGGCGGTCACTCCGCTTGGTGCTGGTTTCCGGCCCCGTGGCCGGATAAACCCGACATCCGGATAAACCTGATGCGCGGCAAGATCGCTGCATCGAATTAACTGCACAGCGTTTTCAGGCGAGTTGATCCCCGCGGCCGTTAGCTTTCCCGTGGATCTGGACGGATACGTCACAAAGGAGACTCGCCTGATGAGCGTTGAGACCAGCCCCGAAGAGCGGCTGGAGCCGCCCCGGCAGTCCCTGAGCACAGCGGCTGCGCGCAACCTCGCCACCACGACCAAGTCCGCCCCGCAGATGCAGGAGATCACCTCGCGGTGGCTGCTGCGGATGCTGCCGTGGGTGGAGACCAAGGGCGGCGCCTACCGGGTGAACCGCCGGCTGACCTACACCGTCGGCGACGGGAGCATCGAGTTCCTGCAGAACGGCGCCGAGGTCCGGGTGGTCCCCAGGGAGCTCGGCGAGCTGGCCGTCCTGCGCGGCTTCGACGACGCGGAGGTGCTGACCGCGCTCGCCGACCGGTGCGTGCAGCGCGACTTCCGGGCCGGCGAGGTGCTGGTCGAGCGCGGCGCCCCCGCCGACCGGATTCATCTGATCGCGCACGGCCGGATCGGCCAGACCTCCGTCGGTAAGTACGGCGACGAGGTCGACGTCGCCGTACTTGCCGACGGAGGCCACTTCGGTGAGAACGCCCTGCTGGACCCCGACGCCAGGTGGAAGGTCACCGCCACCGCGAGGACCGCGGGCACCCTGCTCACCCTCTCCCGCGCCGACTTCGCCGCCGTCACGTCCACGGCGCCGGGACTCCAGGCCCACCTCAGGCAGTTCACCTCGCGCGCCCTGCCGCGGCAGACCCGGCACGGCGAGGCCGAGATCGCGATGTCGTCCGGGCACGTCGGCGAGGCTCAGCTCCCCGGCGCCTTCGTCGACTACGAACTCAACCCGCGGGAGTACGAACTCTCCGTCGCGCAGACCGTTCTGCGGGTCCACACGAGGGTCGCCGACCTCTACAACGGGCCGATGAACCAGACCGAGGAACAGCTCAGGCTCACCATCGAGGCGCTGCGCGAGCGCCAGGAGCACGAGCTGATCAACAACCGCGAGTTCGGGCTGCTCCACAACGCCGCCTTCAAGCAGCGCATCCAGAGCCACACGGGCCCGCCCACCCCGGACGACCTGGACGATCTGCTCTGCCGCCGCCGCGGCACCAAGTTCTTCCTCGCGCACCCCAGGACGATCGCGGCCATCGGGCGCGGGTTCACCGCCTGCGGGCTCTACCCGGACAACGTCGACCTCGGCGGCCAGCAGGTCCCGGCCTGGCGCGGTGTGCCGATCCTGCCCTGCAACAAGATCCCCATCACCGAGGACAACACCAGCTCGATCCTCGCGATGCGTACCGGCGAGGAGAACCAGGGCGTCATCGGTCTGCACCAGACGGGCCTGCCGGAGGAGTACGAGCCGGGCCTGTCGGTGCGGTTCATGGGCATGAGCGAGCAGGCGATCATCTCGTACCTGGTCACCGCGTACTACTCGGCCGCCGTCCTGCTGCCCGACGCGCTCGGCGTGCTGGAGAACGTGCAGATCGCCCGCAGGAGCGGCTAGGGCCTGTGTCGGAAGTCCCGCCCGCCCCGGCACTCACCAAGGAGCCATGGATGCCCGACACCGGGCTGCCACCCCTGCCACCGGACCCTGCCCAGCCACCGAAGCCTGCCCTGCCACCGACCCTCGCCCTGCCACCCACCCCGGCCCTGTCATCCCTGCCATCGCCTCCCGCCCCGCAACCGGCGCCCGCCCCGCCTCCGGACCCCGGCCTGGAACGGATTCTGCGCGGCCCGAGCGGTCTCGGCACGGCGGGCCTCCGTCTGCGCCCGCCCGCTGAACCCGAGGCCCCGGCCGAGGAGCCCGCCGCCGCTCCGGAGCCCGAGGCGCCCGACGAGGGCAAGGCGATCCCGGGGCTCTACCACCACGCGGTGCCACCGCCCGACCCCGAGCGGGTGGCGGAGGTCAGCCACCGGATCAAGGCGTGGGCGGTGGACGAGGTACAGGCGTTCCCCCCGGAGTGGGAGGACCAGTTCGACGGCTTCTCCGTCGGCCGCTACATGGTCGCCTGCCATCCGGACGCCCCCACCGTCGAGCACCTGATGATCGCCACCCGGCTGATGGTCGCGGAGAACGCGGTCGACGACTGCTACTGCGAGGACCACGGCGGCTCGCCCGTCGGACTCGGCAGCAGGCTCCTGCTGGCCCACACGGCACTCGACCCGCTCCACACCACGAAGGAGTACGAGCCGCGGTGGACGGAGTCGCTCCAGTCGGACGCGCCGCGGCGCGCCTACCGCTCCGCCATGGCGTACTTCCTCCAGCAGGCCAGCGACTCGCAGGCCGACCGGTACCGCCACGACATGGCACGGCTGCACCTGGGCTACCTCGCCGAGGCCGCGTGGTCCCAGACGGACCACGTACCGGAGGTGTGGGAGTACCTGGCGATGCGCCAGTTCAACAACTTCCGGCCCTGCCCCACGATCACCGACACCGTCGGCGGCTATGAACTCCCGGCCGACCTGCACGCCCAGGCCGCCATGCAGCGGGTCATCGCGCTCGCGGGCAACGCCACCACCATCGTGAACGACCTCTACTCCTACACCAAGGAACTCGACAGCCCCGGCCGCCATCTGAACCTGCCCGTGGTGATCGCCGAACGTGAGGACGTCTCGGACCGGGACGCCTACTTGAAGGCGGTCGAGGTCCACAACGACCTCATGCACGACTTCGAAGCAGAAGCCGCCGCCCTGGCGGCCGCCTGCCCCGTCCCGAGCGTGCAGCGTTTCCTGCGGGGCGTGGCCGCCTGGGTCGACGGCAACCACTACTGGCACCGGACCAACACCTACCGCTACAGCCTGCCCGACTTCTGGTAAGGAGCCGACACCACTGTGACCAGCACCGAACTCGCCAACGGCACGTCCCTGTCCATCCCCGCCCCGGCGTCCCCCTATCAAGGGGACATCGCCCGCTACTGGGACGGGGAGGCCAGGCCCGTGAACCTGCGCCTCGGCGACGTCGACGGGCTCTACCACCATCACTACGGCATCGGCGACGTCGACCACGACGCCCTCGGGAACGTCGACGACAGCGGGTACGAGAAGAGGCTGATCGCCGAGCTCCACCGCCTCGAGTCGGCGCAGACCGAAGTCCTCCTCGAACAGCTCGGCCCGGTCGGGCGTGGCGACACGGTCGTGGACGCGGGCTGCGGGCGGGGCGGCTCGATGGTCATGGCCCACCAGCGGTTCGGGTGCAAGGCCGAGGGCGTCACCTTGTCGGCCAAGCAGGCCGACTTCGCCAACGGGCGCGCCCGGGATCTCGGCATCGACGACCACGTCCACGCCCGCGTGTGCAACATGCTCGCCACGCCCTTCGAGACGGGTCAGGCGGCGGCCTCGTGGAACAACGAGTCGAGCATGTACGTCGACCTGGACGACCTCTTCGCCGAGCACTCCCGCATCCTCGCGCCCGGTGGCCGGTACGTGACCATCACCGGGTGCTGGAACCCGCGGTACGGCCAGCCCTCGAAGTGGGTCTCCCAGATCAACGCGCACTTCGAGTGCAACATCCACTCCCGCAGGGAGTACCTGAAGGCCATGGCCGACAACCGCCTCGTGCCGCAGGCCATCGTCGACCTGACCGACGCGACCCTGCCCTACTGGGAGCTGCGGGCGACGTCCTCACTGGTCACCGGCATCGAGGAGGCCTTCATCAACTCGTACAGGGACGGTTCGTTCCAGTACGTGATGATCGCGGCTGACCGCGTCTGACCGAGCGCCGACAGCGGTCCGGGGCCGGTGGTGGCACCGCCCCGGACCTGCCGTCACTGCCCGGTCGAGCGGCCGAAGAACTCCAGCTCCGCGACGGCCACCTGGCGGCCCTTGCCCGCGCCGTAGGCGGAGCGCAGGATCAGCCGGGCGCTCACCGCGTCCCGCACGCGTACGTCGACCTTCTGCACGCCGCCGTCGTTGATGCGGCGGTGCATCGTGTGCTCCTTGCCCGCCGAGTCGCTGACCACCAGGTCGAACTCCATCGGCCTCGCCTGCGCGGCGGCCTGCGCGCTGCGTGGCGAAGTGCCCGGCGTGATCAGCAGGTTGAGCAGGTCGGTGGGCTGGCCGAAGTCGGCCTGCAGCCACTGGCCCGCCGAGTCGCCCGAGTAGCCCGTTCCCCACCAGGTGTTGCTGTAGCCGTCGAAGGCGAGCTTGGCCGCCTGCTTGGGCGCGGAGTGCGAGGCGCTGTAGTCGTTGGGGTGGACGGGGACCCGCTTGGCGAAGTGGTCCTGCACGGCCCGCGCGGCGGGCGGCCCGCCGAAGATTCCACCGATGACGAGACCGGCGACCACCGCGATGCCCACGGCACGGGCGATCCAGCGGGTGCGGTCGCGATTCAGCCGGGGCCGCTGACCGGCGTACGGGCCCTCGGCGGCCGGGGCCGTGGACTCCCTGAGGGGGTTCGCGCAGCTGCGGCAGAAGTGCCGACGGGGGGCGTTGGGCGTACCGCAGCTCGGGCACGGCGCACCGGACTCCGGCTCGACGGGCACGGCGGCCTGCCGTACGCGGGGCCGGGCCGCCTCGGGCCTGCCCGGCAGCACACTGCCCGGCGTCTCCGGCGGCGCGACGGCCTCGTTCTCCGGCACCGGCACGAGCAGCGACCGTATCGCCGTGTCCGAGGAGGACGAAGGCGCGGACGAAGGCGCGGACGAGGGCGCCGACGACGTGGCGGGCGATCCCGCGGGCGGCTCCGGGGGACCGGCCGACGGCAGCGGGACGGTGGTGTCGGCGGCACCGGCCGCGGCGGGGGGCGACGTCTCCGGAGCGTCGGCGGCGGTGTCCGCAGAGGGGCCCGTGACACCGGCCGGGGTGTCCCAGCGGAGGAAGGCGCCGCAGGAGTCGCAGAAGGACTGGCCGCGCTGGCGGACCGGGGTGCCGCACTCGGGGCACGGGCGCGTGGTGGCGGAGGAGTTCGGCATCTCGTTCGTCCTGGGCTGATCGTTTGTCGGTGGCTGGTCGGACTGGGCGGGCATTTCTAGGTCCCTTCAGGGGAAGGTGTGGTGGTCACCTCGGCCGTGAAGGGGAGGTGGGCGGGGCGGGCCGCCGCGACGACGGACCGCAGCCGGTGCGGATCCACCGAAGCGGGGTCCCGTACGCGCAGGGTGACGTGCAGTGCGGGGCGCGGGGTGCCGGGGAAGGCGCCGAGCGGGCGCGCGGACCAGGTCGCTCCGCCGCTCTCCGTGATCTCCGGCCGTACCCCGAAGGCGAGTTCGACGGCGGCGGAAAGACCGCGGCGGGTGCCGCGGACGCGGTGCAGGTCGACGGCGGAGGCGACGGCGTGCCGGCGCGTCCGCAGCGGTTCGGTGCCGTCGAGCTCCGTGCCGACCCAGTCCGTCAGCCAGCCGACGAAGTCCTCGGGCGCCAGGGCGGGCGTGAAGTACGCCTCCAGGCAGTCGAGGACGGTGAAGACGGGCGCGAGCACGACATCCAGACCGGAGACGAAACGCAGCACGAAGTCGTCGTCGGCGAACACGGCGGGCAGCTGCTCCCCGAGGGGATGGGCGGACCGCACCTCCGGCAGCACGCCCCGGTACCCCGCCGCCGGAACGGCACCCTTCCGCAGGCTCGTCATCGGGCCTCGATCACGCGGACGCGGTGGTCGAAGGGGAACAGGAGGGCCGAGGGGGCCAGGTCGATGCGGTCCGTCGAGTCGCCCCGGCGGCCCGTGAGGGGATCGGCGGGATGGAGGAGGACCTCGTCGACCAGCTCCACGCCCGGGACCCGCTGCAACGCGGCGAAGATCTCCCCGGCGCGCAACGGACGGCCGAACGGCCAGCCCTCGCCGTGCGCCCCGCCGCTCAGCGGGTCGAGGTAGGCGTACAGCGCGTCGAGCGCCTCGGTCCGCACCCGCTCGGCCTGCGCGGCGCGGAAGGAGTGCAGCGTGGCGACGACGGTGACGCCCTGATAGAAGGGCGGCCCGACGGAGAGACGCGTGCCGAGCGGGCGGCGGTCGTCGAGGAAGTGGGTGACGCGGGAGAGGAGTTCCTCGCCGGGCACCAGCTGCTCGAAGCGGAGCCTGCCGCCCCGGTCCGGCACGGCCTGGGGGACGACGAGGACCCGGACCGCGTTCTCCCCGGCCTCCGCGGAGTCCGCCGCCAGGCAGTGGATGCGGGCCGTCTCGGGGGCGGCACGCCGCGCCAGTTCCTCGTAGTCGCGCGCCGTCACCGCCCGCTCCTGCGCGCGCAGCGCGATCGGCGCGCGGACCTTGGCCTCCTGCACCGTCTCGCCGTCCACACCGCCGCGCGCCGCCTCGCGGTTCTCCACCCGGGCGACGTACGGAATGGAGCTGCGCAGCACCTGGATGGCGCCGCGCGCCACGTTGCCCGTGCGGCCGCCGCCCGTGCGGTAGCGGGTCGCGCGGATCGCGGCGCCCTTCTGGGGTACCGCGCCGAACTGCCGCAGCGAGCCGTCCGGTTCGCGCACCGCGGGCCCGAAGGCGATCTCGCCGGTCGCCGCGTCCAGGGTGACGTGGGGGTCGTACGGTCCCGATGAGGCGAAGTCGTCCACGACCTGCCACTCGGCCCAGCCCGCCCCCTCGCCGTCGGAGATCTCCAGGACCAGCGGCGGCCGGTCGGCGACGACCGGGGCCTGGGCCAGCCGGACGCGCTGTCCGGGGACGCCCGTGGAGTCGCCGAGGAGCTCGTCGCGTACGACGTCCGCGTGCGCGACGGTGGTCGTGCCGCCGATGGTGTACGCGGACGCGGCCCGCACGGTCGGCGAGGCGCTGTAGAACGGCTGGCCCTTGGCGGCCTCGACCACCCGGCAGCGCAGCCAGCCCGCGTCGAGCCGCCCGACGCGGGACACGATGTGGCCCGCGGGGATGTGCAGGACGACTTCGCCGGGCCGGTTGAGGCCACCGGTGGAGTCCTCGTCGACCTCGCACTCGGTCCAGCCGTCCGCGGTCCACGCCTCCCAGACCAGCGGCGGCTGGCGCGGGTCGACGCCGACGCCGTCCACGCGGCTGTCCAGTTGCAGCACGGCCGCGCAGCGCGGCACCGCGGCGCTGAGCCCGAAGAGCAGCGTGTCACCGGGGCGCGGGGCCGCAGCGAAGGCCGCCACGTCGCGGCCGCCGAAGACGTCCTGCCCGCAGTCCTGCGGGGTGCCGCCCTCCTCCTGCCGCAGCACGGAGGCCAGTTCGCAGGGCACCACGGTCAGATCCGCCTCGGTCGCGAAGGCCACCGCCTCCTCGGTCTCGGTGCGGCCGGTGGCCACCTCCGTGCCCGCGGGCAGGACCACCGGCTCGGCCTGCGGCGCGGACAGCCAGAAGGTGACGTCCGCGCGGGCGGCGGCGGGCGGGAAGAGGGTGACGCCGAGCAGGTCGAGGAAGGCCAGGTGGTTCTTCTCCGGTACGCGGTTGAGGCGGTAGACGATCTGGTCGGCCATGTGCGCGACCGCCTCGACGAGGGTGACACCCGGGTCGGAGACATTGTGATCGGTCCACTCCGGGCAGCGCTGCTGGATGTAGCGCTTGGCGTCGTCGACGAACTGCTGGAAGCGCCGGTCGTCGAGGTGGGGTGCGGGCAGGGCCATCGGACTTCAGACTCCGCTCTCTGATTCCGTGGACGGGATCACGTAGAAGGGGAAGACGAGACTGCGCGGGTTGTTGGTGCCGCGCACGGTGTAGCTCACGTCGATGAACAGGACGGACGGTTCGTCGGGGGCCGGACTGACCTCGACGTCCAGGACCTCGATGCGCGGCTCCCAGCGGTCGAGCGAGGACCGCACCTCGTACCGGATACGCCCCGCCGTCGCCTCGTTGACCGGCGCGAACACCATGTCGTGGACGGCACAGCCGAATTCGGGCCGCATCGGGCGCTCGCCCGGCGCGGTGGCGAGCACCAGCCGGATCGACTCCTCGATCTCACGCTCGCGCCGCGCCAGCGCGATGCCGCCGCCCGCGTCCGTGCGCAGCGGGAACGTCCAACCCGCGCCGACGAACTGTTCACTCATCTCTGTCGACCCCTTAGAACGGAATGCCGTTGCGCAGCACGGCCGGTGCGGTCAGCGCCACGGTCGCGGGCGACGTGATGGCGGCCGCCGCACCAGCGTTGACGGCGACGGCGCCCGCCGCGGTCACGGAGACCGCGCCGACCGCGTTGACGGCGACCGCGCCCGCCGACTTGAGGCTGACGACGCCGGTCGCGTTGATGTCCGCCATGCCGCCCGCGTTGACGCCGAACTTCGCGCCCGCCTTGATGTCGACCGCCCCGCCCGCGCTCATCGTCAGCGAACCGCCCGCGGTCAGCGACAGGTTGCCACCCGCCCTGATGCTGACGTTGCGCGTCCCGGAGATCGACACGGAACCGTCGCTGCGAATGGTGACGCTGGTCCGCGTCTCGTCCATGTGGACGGTGAGACGGCCGTTGCCGGTCTGTAGCCGGATGCCGCTCTTCATACGGGACTTGGCGTCCACCAGCTCGACGGTGTGACCGCTGCGCGAGGCCATGGAACGCCAGTTGACGCGGCCGCTGGTCGGGTCGATCGGCTGCAGACCGTCGGTGTTGGGCGTCGGCTTGTCCCGGCCGTTGTACAGCCCTGCGAGCACGTACGGATGCTCCAGCGAGCCCCGGTCGAAGGCGACCAGGACCTCGTCGCCCACCTCGGGCAGCATCAGGCCGCCGCCCCGCACCCCGCCCAGCTGCGCGATGCGGCACCAGTCGCTCTCGTAGGTGTCCGAGAGCCACGGGAAGCGCAGCTTGACGCGGTTCAGCCTGAGCGGGTCCTTGGCGTTGCTGACCAGCGCCATCGCGACGCCCGGCATCGGCGGCGCGGCGTCCGCGCCACCGGAGGCGAGACCGTAGAGGGAGCGGAACTGCCGCCCCGACACGGTCAGCCACGTCATGAACTGCCGCCCGGACTCGAAGAGATGACGCACTCCGGTCGCCGTGTACTTCCCCTCGAACGGGAACCCGGCGCCCTTCAACGCCACGGGCTGCCCCGGCCGCAGCTCGGGGTTGCCGGTGACCGCGACCTCGAGCTCCGCGAAGGAACCCGTCACATCGTCCGCCAACGCCCGCGCCGCGTGCGTGACCTGGGCCTGCGTCGTGTAGGGCGTCCCGGTCTCCGTCAGCTCGGCCCTGCCGAACGGCTGCGAGAGCTGGGCCGGAGTGATGTCGGCGACGATGTCCTTGCTGCGGACGGCCGGCGACTGCGCCGACAGGGCCCGCTTGGCCCGCATGTCCCAGCCGCGCACACCGGCCGTGGCGACCTGCCCCGCGGCGGTCACCGCGACCCGGCTGTGCAGCGCGTTGTGCCCGAACTCCAAGACGTACGGGCTCTGCGCGGCCGGAGTCGAGTCGGACGGCGCACCCGCGGCGGGGTTGAGCTTGGCGAAACGCAGCTTCCCCTCCTCGTCGAAGGAGAGGTGGGTGTCGTTCTCCTGGGCGAGCCGGGAGAGGAAGTCCCAGTCGGTGATGTTCGGCTGCGTGGCCAGTTCGTACACCGTCGGCGTGGAGTCGATCTTCCCGAGCCGGACCTTGTTGAGACCGGCGACGCGGCGCACGATGTCGGAGGCCGTCATGTTCGGGTAACCCTGCACCCGCCGGTTGCGCAGCAGCCGGTGCCCCGGGTCGTAGCCGCGCACGACGAGGGATTTGCCTCCGCCGTCCGCGTCCACCTCCAGGGCGGTGACCTCACCGGTCAGCATGGGCTTGCCGCGCACCCCGTCGGTGAACGGGCTGAGGACGGCCTTCGCACCCACCTTGATCTGCGGGAACTTCTCCAGGATGTCCCCGCCGGTGTCGGCGAAGGTCAGCTGGAAGGCGGACGGCACGTTGACGCTGGAGTCCACCCAGCCCTCGACGAGCAGCACGGCGAGCTTGTCGGGCAGGACGGACCCGCCGATCTCGGCGTGCAGGACGCTCGTGTACGTCTTCTCGGTCATGCGGACTCCACTGGCGCGGGGGAGAGGTCGGATGCGGGTCGGGCCTCGTCGGCGGCGGGCAGCAGCAGCTCGGTGCCGGGCCGCAGCCGCATCGGGTCGTCGATGTCGTTGGCCTCCGCGATCAGCCGCCAGCGCGTGGCGTCGCCGTACTCCCGCCAGGCCAGCGACGCCAGCGAGTCACCGGCGACGGTGCGGTGCACACGGCGCGCGGAGAGCGCGCCCGAGGTCGGGTTCTGCCCCTTGGTGGGCATCGCGACCTCGGTGAGCGCGAGCGAACAGGTGGCGCGGATCGGCTCACCGGTCGGATTGAACAGGGTGTACGTGGCACTGACGTTGGTCACGTACGCCACGAACTGGACCGTGTTGAACGACCCCCACGAGAACCGCACCCACGGCGGCGACGGCCGCTTGGAGGTGACGCTCTGCGGCGTCACCTCACAGCACGAGAGGAGCAGCTCCACCTGCTTCTGCACCTTTCCCGCGTTGGGGGTGCCAGAGGAGTCGAGGAACACTTCGAGCTGGAGCGTGGCGGGAGCGGCGCCGGTGAACTTCGGCGGGGCGCCGCGCGTATAGGCGACGGCGCGCTGCGTACGCCACTCCGCCGACCGCCCCATCTGCAGCTGCGTCGGGTTGAACTGGAACTCCACCTCACCGATCCGCCCGCCCATCGACCCGCCGAGGTCGGTGGGCGGCTGGTGGATGGCGAGCGCGGCCCGCACCAGGCTCGCCCCGGCGCGGCCGCCGGTCGGCGCGGCCATCTCAGGCACCTCCCGCGTCGGTGAAGCCGTGATGCGCGATCTCCAGCGTCTCCGTCGCCACGGCCGGGCTGTCAGGGCTGAGGCTCGGCCCCTGCCAGCGCACGGGCAGCACCTCGACGAGCCCCCACTGCGCGACGACGGAACCGTCCGCGCGCAGCGCCGCGATCTGCGCGGTGGGCCGCGAGATCCCCGTCGCGATCGACGAGATCCAGGCGGCCACGCGGGACGTGTCGGCGGTGAGGGGCCGGGTGAGGCGGATGGTGGAGAAGGTCACGCGGGTGGGCAACTGCCAGACGAACCCGTTGTTGCCGCCCTCCTGCCGCTGCTCCACCTCCACCTCCGAGGACAGCCCGTCACAGCCGTTGAACAGGCCGAGGTCCTGCCCGTCGATCGTGAGCTTGAAGAAGACGGTGGAGCCGGGGTCCAGGGACGAGGGCATGGGTTCTCTTTGCTGTGGAGGAGGCGGAAGGCTTACGGGACTGGGCTGGGGGACAGGGGTTACGGCTGACGTGCCGGTGTGCCGCTAGCGGCCGTGGTCGCGGAGCCGGCCGACCCGCTCCCGGTCACTGCGGAGCTCAGCCCGGAGCAGCCGCGAGAGCGGGGCGAGCAGACGCCGGGCCAGGTCGTCCAGATCGGCGGGGGTGGACTCGGCGGTGGGAGCGGATTCGGCGGCGGAGGTGCTGCTGCCGGTTCCGGTGCCGGTCCCGGTGGGTGTGCGGTCGGGCTGTGCGGGAGGGGTGGCCGCGGGGGCGGGGGCCTGGCGGGCCGGAGCCGGCGCTTGCGCGGGCTGGACGGGAGCGGGCGCGGGTGTCGGTCCGGGCGTGGGCGCAGGCGTGGGGGCGGGTGCGCGTCGCTGGACGGTCTTGGGGCGCACCGGGGACGGAGTGGGAGGAGGGGTGGGGCGGGGCGTACGGGGGCCGGGGGTTCCGAGCGGTACGACGACGGGGGTGGCGGTGGCGCCGGGCTGGGCTCCGGTGCGGGGGGCTTGCTGGAGTGGTACGGGGTTGGTCCCTTTCGCACCCGCCGCCCCTGCCCCGACGGCCGGGCCTCCGGGACCGGTCGCTGCCGGCGTGCCCGTCGTCGCCGGGGCGTGGGTCGTCAGACCCCGGGAGTGGGAGAGGGGGAGGCGCGTGGTGTGGAGTTCGGCGGGCCGGTAACTGCCGGGTGCGATGCGGCGGTTGACCGGGACGACGGGGAGGGGTTGCTTCGGCGCGGGTGCCGGTGAGGGTGCGGGTGCGGGTGTGGGCTCGGGCGCGCTGTCGGCTGCGGGCGCGGGTGCGGGCGTGGGGATGGGTGCGGGGGCAGGTACGGGGGCGGGCGTGGGCCTGCCGGTCGCCGACTTCTGCACGGGGGTGACCGGGGCGCCGATCGCGGTCCGGCGGGGGCGGTCCTGCGGTGCCGGGGTCGGCGACGGTGCCGGGGTCGGGGACTGGGACTGGGCAGTGGCGGGTGCCTGGTTCAAAGGCGTGCCGAGTCCGGGCCTCGGAGCGCCTGTCGGCGCGGCGGCGGCACCGCCTTCCTGCGCACGCCGGACCCGGCGTGCAAGAGGCCGTCGCTGTACGGGCTGAACGGGGGAATTCGCCCGCACAGCGACGGGGTCCGTGGCCGCGGACGCGGCGTGGGTCCCCGGGCCGGTGGGGGGCACCGGCCCGGGGACGTCGGTGGGCCGGACACCAGTGGTGACGTCCGGCGGAACGGGGCTGGAGGGGGCGGCGCCGGACGATGTGGCGGCCGCCTGGGCGGAGGCGGTCTGGACTGAGGCGGTCTGGACTGAGGCGGTCTGGGAAGGGGTGGCTTGTGGCGTGGCGGACGGTGCCGTACGCGTGGTCCCGACGGGGTAGATCTGCCGCTGCGGCACCACGGCGGGCGCCGCCGACACGAGCGGAGAACGCCCCGCTCGTGCCCGCTGCACCACGGGCACGGCACGGGAACCCGCCGGGTCGCCCGTCGCACCGGAGCCGGTGGCGGGGATGGCCCGGGCCCCGGCGAGCGGCGCGGTGCCGGACTTGGACCCGATTGCGGGGCGGCCGGTCTCCGGGGTGCCGGGCACGGCGGGCGGCGCCTGGGCACGGGAGCGGGGAGCCGACCGCTGCACGGGTCGGTCTGCGTCCGTGCGGGGAGGGGCGGCGGGGGCGGTGGTGTGGTCCGTCCGCGCTTCCGGGACAGCAGTTCCGGCCCCGAGCAGGGGCTTGGTGGCGGTCGCGTCCGGTGCGTCGTTCTTGGGGCCGGGCGAAGTGGTGGCCCGGCGTTGCACGGGGTGGTGGGGCTGGGCTCCGGGGGTGGGTGTTGCCGCTGCCTGCGGCGCTTCATCCCTGGAGCTCGCCGGGGTGCCGGCCTGACGCTGGACGGGCCGGTGTGCGTCGGAGCCGGGGGCCTGTGCTGCCGGCGGGGGTGTTGCTGTCCCGGGCAGCGGCTGGGTCGCGGATGCGTCCGTGTGTGCCTGGGAGCCGTGTGGTGTTTCGGTGTTGGGGGTCGTCGGAGTTGTGGCCCGGCGCTGGACGGGGTGGTGCGTGTCGGGGTCGGGGGCCTGCGCTGCGGGCGGGGGCGTTGCTGCCCCGAGCAGGGGCTTGATCGCGGGTTCGTCCCGGCGGCTGTCGCTCGGCGCCTCGTCCTTGGGGACCGGCGGGATGGCAGCGCGGTCCGTGCCGGGGGCGGTGGGGTTGGAGCCCTGGGTGGCAGGGGTGGGAGTTACGGGCCCGGCCGGGGGCGTCTGTGCCTGGCTGCGGCTCGGGGTGGTGGTCCGGCGCTGGACGGGGTGGTGTGCCCCGGGCGCGGAGGACTGCGCTTCCGGCGCAGGTGCCGGCGTCCCGAGCAGCGGCTTGGTCGCGGGTGCGTCCGCGCGGCTGCGGCTCGGCGCCTCGTCCTTGGGGACCGGGGAGGCGGCGGCGCGGTCTGTGCCGGGTGCGGGAGTTGCTGCGCCGGTCGGGGGCGTGTGTGCCTGGGTGCGGCTCGGCGCCTCGTTCTTGGGGGCCGGGGAGGCGGCGGCGCGGTCTGTGCCGGGTGCGGGGGTTGCTGTCCCGGTCGGGGGCGTGTGTGGCTGGGTGCGGCTCGGTGCCTCGGCCTTGGGGGTCGCGGTAGTGGCCCGGCGCTGGACGGGGCGTGGTGTTTCGGGGCCGGAGGGCTGTGCTTCCGGCGCCGGTGTCGGGGTCCCGAGCAGCGGCTTGGTCGCGGGCGCGTCCGTGCGGCTGTCGCTCGGCGCCTCGTCCTTGGGCGTCGGCGAGGTGGAGCGGTGACGCTGCCCTTCGGGGGCGGGCGCCCCCGCCGCGTGCCGGGGCGTGTTCGTGTGGCCGCCGCCGGGTGTTTCGGTCTTCGGGCTCGTCGGGGTGGCGGCACGGCGTTGCACGGGGCGGTCTGTGCCGGTGGCGGCGGGGGTGGGAGTGCCGGGAGTGCTGGGGGTGCCTGCTCCTGGGACTCCGCGTCGCTGGACGGGGCGGTTCGTGCCGGTGGCGGCGGGGGTGGCAGGGGTCGGTGCCGCTGCCCCGGCCGGGGGCGTCTGCGCCGGGCTGCCGCCCGTGGGGCGGCGGGTCTCCGCCTCCGGGGCGGGCGTCACCGCTCCGCGCGCCGACGGGTTCGTACGGCTGCCGCTCGGCGACGTCGTGGCGCCGCGCCGGACGGAGCGGCCCGCGGGCTCGGTGCCGAGAACGTCGGCCTCCGTCGCCCGCGCGGCCGCACGCTGGACATCGCGACCGTCACGGGCGGAGGCGGCGGAGCGGGAGGTCGAGGGGGTGAACGCGGGCGACGTCAGCGCATCGTCCGGTCCCGCCTCCGCCCCGGCGTCCGCCCGCCCCCGCACCGGCAGCCTCAGCGAGGGCAGGTCGAGGTTGCCCGGGCGGCCGGCGACCGGCGTGAGGACGCCGTGCAGCAGGCCGCCGGGAGCGGAGGCCCGTACCGCGTGGCCCAACTCGCCGCCGAAGGTCGGGTCCTGGTGCGTGGCGAGCATCGCGCCGAAGCGCTGCTCCGCGACGGTGCGGGGTGCCGCGAGCACGCGCTGCACCGGCGGCACGGCCGCCCACGCCCCACCGCCCGCGGCGGAGGCGGCGCCTGCACCCGCCGTACCCGCCGTACCCGCACCGGCACTGGAGGCGGCACCGGCACTGGAGCCGTCACCCGCACCGGAGCCGACACCAGCACCGGAGCCGTCACCCGCCCCAGAGCCCGCACCAGCCCCACCACCGAGCGCCTCAGCCCCGGAAGCCTCGGCACCAACAGCCCCGGCCCCGGCCCCGGCCCCAGCGCCCGCGCCGGGTGCCACCGAACCCGCACCCGCACCCGAAGCACCCGAAGCACCCGAAGCCCCCGCGGCACCCGCGTCGCCCCGCGACCCCCGCCGCCACCTGAACAAGCCCATCACTTACCTCGACTCACCGACCACCGACTCACCGCCCCCGCACCGTCACTGCCTGGCGGCCTCCGCCTGTTCCACCAGCTTTCCGGTCCGCGTCACGTACGCGCGCCGGTCCGCGTGTTCGAGGTCGAGGATGTCGTCCATGCCCCAGTGGAAGTGGTAGGCGAGGTACGCGACTTCCTCCTCGATGCGGTCGGCCGCGTACGTCACGATTCCCCCAGGCGGCTCCCGGCCAGCTCCACCTCGAAGGACTCCGAGCAGTGCGGGCAGGCCACGGCCGCGCGGGTGTGGCCCTCCGCGTTGATCTGCCGGTAGAAGTCCTGGAGGAAGGCCAGGTCGGAGGCGAACATGTTCTCCACCGTGCCGTCGTGGACGGAGCCGAGCGTGCCCAGCCGGGTGATGACCCGGCCGAGCAGCACCACGGACAGGTACGCGGGGTTCTCCCGCACGCGGACGTCCCGCAGCGGCACCAGTTCGTCGCGTGCCGTCGCGAGCCGCATCGCGCCGTTGCGGTGCACGGTGCCCGACTCGTCAACGAAGCCGCGCGGCAACTCGAACTCGAACTCCGTACGCAGCGGTTCACGGGTCGCGGCCGCCGCCGCGCCGGGCACCGCCCCCGCGTTCACCCCCGCCGGGCCTTCGCGCCGCATTACTCGATGACCAGCTCTTCGAAGACGATGGTGACCTGCTCGGTCAGCGCGGCGGCGTCGCCCGCCTTGACCCCGCTGGTCTCGACCTTGCTGCACCAGGCGTTGCGCAGGTTGTACCGCTTCACCGGGTTGTTCTGGTAGTCCATCATCATGATCGTGGCGTTCTTGCGCGCCGAACCCATGTCGCCCGCGATGGACTTGTTGATCCACTCGCTGAAGACGGGGGACTGCGTCATGCCGCGCGTGACCGTGCACTCGCCGGCCTTCTTCACGCCGGGCATCTTCTTCACGACGGGCTTCCCGTCGGCCGACACCTGCTGGTACTCGATGACGTCCTGCTCCATGGAGAGGCCGCTGACCTCCTGGAGGTACTCGACCATGACGCCGTCGATCTGGAGGCCGAAATTGTGTGTGGTGAGGGCGTCACCGGGCTGCAGAGACAAGGGGTTTCACTCCTGTTGGGATGGTTCTCGGGGGACCTGGGGCGAGTACGCGGTCTACTCCTCCAGCTCGCCGCCCCCGCCGGAGAACTGCGCGAGCCGGAAGACCACGAACTCGGCGGGCTTGACCGGCGCGATGCCGATCTCGCAGACGACCCGGCCGAGGTCGACCGACTCGGCGGGGTTGGTCTCCTCGTCACACTTCACGTAGAAGGCGTCCTCGGGGCGCGAGCCGAACAGCGCGCCGGAGCGCCACTCGTTGACCAGGAACGCCGAGACGTTGCGCCGGATGCGGGCCCACAGGGCGTGGTCGTTCGGCTCGAAGACCACCCACTGGGTGCCGATGAGGATCGACTCTTCGAGGTAGTTGAAGTAGCGGCGCACGTTCAGGTAGCGCCAGGCCGGGTCCGACGCCATCGTGCGGGCGCCCCACACGCGGATGCCGCGGCCGGGGAACGCGCGGATGCAGTTCACGCCGACCGGGTTGAGCAGGTCCTGCTCGCCGCGGGTGATCTGCAGCTCCAGGTCGACGGCGCCGCGCACGATCTCGTTGGCGGGGGCCTTGTGCACGCCGCGCTCGGCGTCGTTGCGCGCCCAGATGCCGGCCATGTGGCCGGACGGCGGCACGACCACCGACTGGCCGGAGGCCGGGTCGAAGGACTTGATCCAGGGGTAGTAGAGGGCCGCGTACCGCGAGTCGTAGCCGGCCAGCTCCTGGCGCCACTGCCGGACCTGGCGGGCGTTGAGCGACGGCGGCGGGTCGATGATGGCCATCCGGTCGCCCATGAGCTCGCAGTGCGCGATGAGGCCGAGCTGGACCGCCTTGACCTGCTCCTCGTCGATGAGGCCCTGCTGGTAGGCGGCCATCAGGTCGGGCACCGCGACCATGTTGACCTCGTCGAGGGCCTCCAGGCCGCCGAAGCCGGTGCGGTCCGCGGAGTCGCCGATGAACTGGGCGGTCTCGACGCGGTCCACGGCACCGTTGGCGGTGGGCACGGCGGGCGTGGCCGGGGCGGGCGGCGCGAGCGTCACGGTCTGCGCGTCGGGCTTGGCCAGCTGGCCGCCGGCCGTGGCCTCCTCCAGGGCGATCGCCTTGGACCGCTGCTTGACCTGCGTGACGACGTAGTTGCGTGCCGTCTTCTTCGCGCTGACGTCGAAGCTCTCGACGACCTTGTCGCCGTCCTTGACGATCAGCTTGAAGCGGTCGGCGGCGCTCTCGCCCTCGCCGTCCTGCACCTCGACGGTCAGGGCCCCGCCGTTCGCGGTGCCCGCGGTGATCGCCGACACGGAGAAGCCGCCGAGCGCCACGGGCTCGCCCGCGGTGAGCTTCTTGGCCGCCGGTGCGGGCGCCGTGCCCCGCTCCTGGGGCGCGGCGGCGTCGGAGCCGCCGACCCGTACGACGTACGCGGCGGAGCCGCCGTTGTTGAAGAACCCGTAGACGGAGTGCGCCAGGTAGTACCCGTCCGTGAACTCGCCGAACGCGGCCACGTACTGCGACCAGTTGGTCACCAGCGTGGGCTCGTTGAGCGGTCCCCGCGGTGCCAGGCCGACGAAGGCCGCAACGGACGTACCGACCCCTTCGATGGGTCGTGAACCGCTGGCGACTTCCTCGATGTAGACGCCGGGGGACAGGTAGTTGGGCATGCTGCTGTGCTCCAAGTTTCGAGGGTGAGCGGGACCGGCGCACAGCCGGCACGGATTCGTACCGTGTCGACGATGTCCCACGCGCGGGCCGGTGCGTAGAGACGGACGGACGTCAGTGAGGGCAGATGCCGCTGCCCGTTCAGCCGCCGGGCGGCAGCCGTCGACCTGCGCGTTCGCGACGGCCCGCGGTCCGGTCACGGCGGGGCGGCGCGCGTTGCCCGTCCGGTCACCGGGGCGGAGCGCGGCAGGGCGCCGTCCGGCGCCCCGGCCGCCGCCCCCGGCCGAATGTCGGCGGTCGGTGGCGCATATGCCCCGCCCCAGGCGTCCACAGCGTCAATAGCAGGTCAACAAGGTGGCGCAAGTGCCGCACGTGTGTCCGAGCGCTCGCGGGGCTGACGTAACGTTTGGTGCGTGCGGCCATCCGTGGCCAGTACGAACGGGCACTTCGAAGTGCGTCACGGGGCAAGGGGTGCGGGCTGACGATGCGGGGCGACGCGGGCAGCCGTCCGGGCCGGGACGGCGAGAGGACGGCCGGGCCGGACGATCCGGGCCGGGCGCTGTGGTTCCAGGTCCTCGGGCCGGTGCGGGCCTGGCGCGACGGGCAGCCCCTCACGCTCGGCCCGCCGCAGCAGCGCGCGACCCTGGCGGCCCTGCTGCTGCGCGGCGGACACCCGGCGTCCGCGGCCGAACTGGTCGACGCGCTGTGGGACGAGGAGCCGCCGCCGCGCGCCGTCGGCACGCTGCGTACGTACGTCTCCCGGCTCCGCTCCCTCCTCGAACCGGACCGGCGCGCCCGCGAACCCGCCCGGCTCCTGGTGTCGGCCGGCGACGGCTACGCCCTGCGGCTCCCGCCCGGGTCCCTGGACGCCGTCGAGCTGGAGGCCCGCGTGTCGGCGGCGCGCACGATGCGTCTCGCCGGTGAACACGCCGAAGCGCACGCCGAGTTGACGGCGGCGCTCGCGCTTTCCGACGGCGCCCCGCTGGCCGGCCTGCCCGGCCCGTACGCCATGCGCCAGCGGGACCGGCTCACCGAACTGTCCGTCACCGCCCAGGAGGAGTTCTTCGCCTGCGCGCTCGAACTGGGCTGTCACAGCGAGACGACCGCCCCCCTGAGCGTCTTCGCCGCCGAGCACCCGCTCCGCGAGCGGGCCCAGGCCCTGCTGATGCTCGCCCTGCACCGCGGCGGCCGTCGTGCGGACGCCCTCGCCGTGTACGAGGCCACGCGCCGCACGCTCGCCACCGAGCTCGGCGTCGACCCGGGCAGGGAACTGGCCGCGCTGCACGAGGGACTCCTGAAGGGCACGCCGCTCGTCGGTGACCAGCCACAACGCATATCCGTGCGCCCGGACCACGTACGCCCGGGCCACGTACGCCCGGATCACGTGCGCCCGGATCACGTTCGCCCGGGACCGGGGCAGCCGCACACGCCGGGCCAGGAGAACGCGGCCCCGCCCCCGACCCGTACGGACCGCGCCACCCGCCCCCTCCCCCTGAACGGAACACCCGCACACCCCGTCCGCACCCCCGCCCCCGCCCCCCTCGCCCCCGCCCAGCTCCTCCCCGACGTCACCGACTTCGCGGGCCGCGAGGCCGAGGCGCGCCTGCTGACCGAGACGCTGCGCGCCGCCACGTCCGGCAGCACGATGGCCGTCGCCACGCTCACCGGCCTCGGCGGCGTCGGCAAGACCGCGCTCGCGGTGCACGTCGCCCACGCCTTACGCGAGGAGTTCCCCGACGGCCAGCTGTACGTGGACCTGCGCGGCGCCGACCCGGCGCCCGGCGTCGACAGCGGCAGCGCGCTCACCGGATTCCTGCGCGCGCTCGGCATCCCCGAGAGCGCCGTCCCCGACGGCCTCGACCAGCAGACCGCCCTCTACCGCTCGCTCCTCGCGGGCCGCCGCGTGCTCGTGCTCCTCGACAACGCGCGCGACACCGCCCAGGTGCGGCCGTTGCTGCCCGGCACCCCGGGCTGCGCGGTCCTGGTGACCAGCCGCTCGCGGACCATCACCCTGCCCGGCGCGCGCCTCGTCGACGTGGAGACGATGGACGAGCCGCAGGCGCTCGGCCTGCTCTCCGCCATGGCCGGCGCCCAGCGCGTGGCCGCCGAACCGGCCGCCGCCCGCGAGCTGGTCGCCATCTGCGGCGGGCTGCCGCTCGCCGTGCGGATCGCCGCCGCCCGTCTTGCCGCCAGGCCGGGCCGCCCCGTCGCCGACCTGACGGCGCGGCTGCGTGACGAGCGCCGCAGGCTGGACGAGCTGCGGGTGGACGACCTGGCCGTCGAGGCCACCTTCCGGCTGGGCTACGAGGCTCTGGAGCCGGGCCTCGCGCGCGCCTTCCGCATGGTCTCCCTCTGCTACATGCCGTCCTTCTGCCGGGGCGCCGCGGGCGCGCTCCTCGGGGTGAGCGACGAGGAGGCCGAGACGGCGGTGGAGCGCCTGGTCGACGCCGGGCTCATGGAACTGCACGGCGAGGACCGCTACCGCTTCCACGACCTGGTGCGGCTCTTCGCGCGCCAGCAGTGCGAGCTCCGCGAGAGCGCCGGGGAACGCGCCGAGGCCCGCCTCCGCTTCCTCGACTACGTCCTGGCCACCGTCATCACCGCGATCCGCCGCACCAAACCGCACAGCGTGTTGCCGCAGCAGCTGCACAGCCCCGCCTCCGAGGGCAAGGCACTGCCCGACGAGGCCGCCGCGCACGACTGGCTGGTCGTCGCCCACTCGCGGCTGTGCGCCGCCGCCGAGGAGTCCCTGCGGCACGTACCGGAGGCGGCGGGCAGCACACCCGGCGGGCCGCCCGGCCTGCGCCCCACCGTCGACCTGCTCACCGCCTGGTCCCACCTCGTGGCCGGCACCGCCCGCCACCGCGACCTGGAGCCGCTCGCCGAACTGGCCCTGCGCACCGCGCGCGAGCACGGCGACGACCGGTCCGCCGCCCGCGCGCTGCGTCTCCTCGGCGCCCCGCACCACGGCACCGAGACCTACGGCCACGCCGAACGCGCGCTCCGCGAGAGCCTGCGCCTCGCCGCCGCCACCGGTGACCTGCTGGTCGGCGCGGAGGGCGGCCACGAGCTTGGCATCGTCCTCATGAGCACGGGGCGGCACGAGGAGGCACTGGAGCAACTGCGGCTCGCGTACGCCAGGTTCGGCGCGCTCGGCGGGCACGAGGACCGCATCCGCGTCCTGTCCCACATGGCGCGGGCGTACGTCAGCCTGGGGCGGCGCACGGCGGCGGACACCGCCCTCGTGGCGGCGGTGCGGCAGGCGCGGCAGTCGGTCAGCGCGTCCACGCTCGCGCACGTCCTCTACCAGGCGGGCTGCGCGCTGCTGCAGGACGGCAGGTCGGCAGCGGCGGCGGAGCGGCTGCGTGAGGCCCAGCGCCTGCACGGAAGGAGCCGCAACCCGCGCTGGGAGGCGCTCTGCTGGGCCCGCCTCGCGTACTGCGAACTCGACCAGAACCGGCCCGGCGACGCGATGCGCAGCGCCGACACGGCGCTGGCCGTCGAGGGCGAACCGGGCGACACGTTCTGCCACGCGCTGGCGATGGCCGCGCGCGGGCGGGCGCTGCTCGTCCTCGGCGACCTCGACCGGGCCAGGGCGGCGCTGCGGATCGCGCACCGGGTGATGGAGCGGCGCGGTGCGCCGGAGGCCGCCGAGATCGCCGAACTGCTCGCCCGTTGGCCACAGCGCGCCGGGGCGCGGGGGCCCGTGCTCCCGGCGTACGGCTGAGGGCCTGTCCGAGCCGCTCGGGCGGCCCGTTCGCGAGGGCAGCAGGGCCTGCCCCTGACGTCGCCCTTTCGTACAAGGACGCAGGCCACGACGCCCTCTACCGTGCCCGTATGACGTGGTGGAACTCCCTTGACCCGGCCGCGGTGACCGTGGACCCCGGTGGCCGAGCGACCGTACGGCTTCGCGTACGCAACACGGGAGACACGGTCGAGGAGTACCGCCTCGGAGTGGTCGGCGCCCCCGCCGGCTGGTCCCGCGTCGAACCCGACGTCCTGCGCCTCTACCCGGGCAGCGAGGGCACGGCCGAGATCTCCTTCGCGCCGCCCCGCTCGCCCGACGTGGCCGCGGGGCCCACGCCGTACGGCATCCGCGTCGAACCCCGGGAGAACCCGGAGGCACGCGACGTCGTCGAGGGCCAGGTCACCGTCACGTCCTTCGCGGAGATACGGGCCGAACTCCTGCCGCCCACCATCGTCGGACGCTTCCGCGGCCGGGCCTCCGTCGCCGTGGACAACCTCGGCAACACCCCGCTGACCGCGGCGCTCACGGTCCGCGACGACGCCGACCGGCTCGCCTTCGACATCACTCCCACGGCCATCCAGGTCGCCCCGGGCCGGGCGGCGTTCGCCCGTGTCGTCGTCCGCCCGCAGCAGGTGCGGTGGACGGGCGCGGCGCAGCCACACCCGTTCACCGTCTCCGTGCGGCGCTCCGGCGACGAGCGCGGCCACGAACTGCCGGGCAGCTTCGACCAGCGCCCGGTGCTGCCCCGCTGGCTCCTCACCTTCGGCAGCGTGTTCGTGGCGCTCGCCGTCGCGTGCGCGGTGATCTGGTTCTCCTACTCGCCCAAGCTCAACGGTTCGGCGCGCGAGAACCAGGCGGCCGCAGCACCCGACGCGGTCCCGCAGGGCGGCGAGAAGGACAAGCTCGCGGACGCCCCGCCGCCCAAGGAGAAGGCGGACGGCGGCGGTACCGGCGGCACGGGCGCGAGCGGCGGCGGTGGCGGCGGCGGTGACGAGGCCGGCTCCGGGGGCGGCGGCTCGTCCGGCGGCGGCGGTGACGGCGGAGGAAGCAGCGGTGGCGGCGGCGGTGGCGGTGGCGGCGACGAGAAGAAGCCGGAGTCGCGCCAAGGCGGCGGCACCCGCACCGGACCGCCGTGGCGGCGCGGCTACGCGTCGGACGTCGTCGTCGAGTACGCCCAGCGCCGCCTCGCGGCTCTCGGCTCGAAGAACCCCTGTACGCTCACCGGCGCCTGGACGCCCGGTGTCATCGACGCCAATACCGAGGGCAAGTTGATCTGCTACCAGAAAGCCGTGGTCCGCAGTGGCCGGAACTCCGGACACAACACCGCGCAGATCTTCGAGACGGACAAGGAGGGCACGCTCGGCCGGGCCACCCTGACCTCTCTGTGGGCGCAGGGCATCCGCCCCGACGACGTCCGTTCCGGCGCCGACAACTGGCAGGTCGTGCAGTTGCAGGCCGCGTTCTGGTGGGCCTCGCAGGCCGGCATCAGCGACAAGGACCTGGACCGCGACCGGGCGTACGCCGAGCACGGCGTCGCCTACTTCAAGCACGGCCGCACCGCGCCCACGACGGCCAGGTACAACAGCAACACGGCCGCCCACATCAAGGACTACCAGGCCTCCGTGGGCCTGCCCGCGACCGGTGTCGCCGACAGCGCGACGCTGCAGGCCCTGGTCGGCGGCAGCGTCCACAACCCCGGCGTGACGGGGCGGTGAGCGGCATGTGGAGCGCACTCGAACCAGCGGCCACCACCGTGGAGCCCGGCTCCAGCACGAGCGTGCGGCTGCGCGTACGCAACACCGGGGACACCGTCGAGGAGTACCGCCTCCAGGTGGTCGGCGCCGCGGCGGGCTGGGCCCGCGTACAGCCCGACGTACTGCGCCTCTATCCGGGCGCGGAGGGCACCGCGTCGGTCGAGCTCGCGCCGCCCAGGACCTCGGACGCGCAGGCGGGCCCGACCCCGTTCGGCGTCCGGGTGCAGCCCCGGGAGGCCGCGCACGCCGCGGACGTGGCCGAGGGCCAGGTCACCGTGGGGCCCTTCGCCGAACTCCGCACGGAACTCCTGCCGTTGGTCGTACGCGGCCGGCTCGGTGCCAAGGCTGCGGTGGCCGTCGACAACCTCGGCAACCAGCAGCTCACCGCCTCCTTCTCCGGCCGTGAGAACGGCGAGGAGGTGGAGGTCGAGGCCGAGCCGGGCTCCGTCCAGGTCTCCCCGGGGCGCGCCGGGTTCGCGGACCTGCGCATCAAGCCCGGCGCGGTGAGCTGGGTCGGCGACACCCGCAAGCACCCGTTCACGGTCTCCGTGCTGCGGGCCGGGGTGCCCGATCCGGTGGAGCTGCGCGGCACCTACGTCCAGCCGTCCATGGTCCCGCGCTGGGCCATGGCGGTGTTCTCCGTCCTGGTCGCGCTGGGCATCGCGTTCGCCGTGATGTGGTTCCAGCACAAGCCGGCCATGTCCACCCAGGCCAGGGAGAAGGCGGGCAAGCAGCAGGAGCTCCCGCAGAGCGACGGCATGAAGAAGGCGCCGAGCCCTTCGGCGAGCCCCTCCGAGGAGGAGAAGGAGAAGCCCGAGCCCTCGGACGAGGACAAGGACGACGCGCCGAAGTCCAAGCCGGGCGGCGGCGGCAAGAAGGACGACAAGCCGGCGGGCCCCAAGACGCACACCCTCCGCAGCTCCGAGGGCAGCGGCTGGTACCTGGAGGTCAAGAAGGGGGCGACGGACGACGGCACCTACGTCGGACAGAACCCGTCCCTCTCGGACGAGTTCGGGAAGAACCAGGACTGGATCCTGCACCACTACCCCGAGTCCGACACCTACTCCCTGGAGTCCGCCGTCGCCCCCGGCGCCATCATGGACCAGAAGGTGAACACCAACATCGTCCAGATCTTCCACGCGCCGCCGGAGAACATCAGGACCGGGCAGCTGCCGGGCAACCAGAAGTGGAAGCTGGAGAAGCGCCCCGACGGGCTGACGCGGATCGTCGCCGTCGGTTCCGGCGAGTGCCTCGTGGACATGCAGAACGACACGAGCGCGGTCACGTGGAAGTGCGACGACCGCAAGAGCATGGGCTGGACGATCTCCGACTGGCCGGAGTAGACCCGGACCGGCCGGAGATCGTCCTGGAAGCCCCGGGGCGGGTCACTGCTGCCAGGGCAGCGTCGTCCCCGGCTCCAGCCGGCCCATCTTGCGGTACTCGCGCCGCGCCCCGGCCCGCACGTCCTCGCCCGACACCGGGCCGCCGTGCCCCGCCGCCAGATAGGCGGCGGTCACGGCGGCCGACCGGATGCCGCCGCCCGCGAGCTCGAACTCCTTCGCGCAGACGGCGAGTTCGGCGTCCAGGTCCGGGTGGCAGGGTGTCCCCGCGAGGCAGCTGCGCCACAGGGTGAGACGCTGCTCGACGTCCGGGAACGGGAAGTCCACGACCAGGTCGAGGCGGCGCGTGAACGCGTCGTCGATGTTGGCCCGCAGATTCGTGGTCAGCACGGCGATCCCGTCGAACGCCTCGAGACGCTGCAGCAGATACGCGCTCTCCAGGTTGGCGTACCGGTCGTGCGAGCTCTTGACCTCCGAGCGTTTGCCGAAGACGGCGTCGGCCTCGTCGAAGAGCAGCACCGCGTCCGTGCGGTCGGCCTCGGCGAAGATCCGCTCCAGGTTCTTCTCCGTCTCGCCGATGTACTTGTCGACGACCGCCGACAGGTCCACGACGTAGAGGTCCAGGCCGAGTTCACCGGCCACCACCTCGGACGCCAGGGTCTTGCCGGTGCCGGAGTCCCCGGCGAACAGCGCGATCACCCCGCGTCCGCGCCCGCCGCCGGTGCGCAGCCGCCACTCGCCGAGCACCTTGTCGCGGTGCCGGGCGCGCAGCGCCAACTCCTTGAGCATGCCCATCGGTTCGTCCGGCAGGACGAGGTCGCCGAAGCCGACCTCGGGCCGGATGCGGCGGGCGTGCTTGTCGAGCAGCGGGGCCGACTGAAGCCGGGCGCTGTGCTGGAGGTGCGCGGCGGTCGGCGGGGTGCCGTCGAAGGCGGCGAGGCCGGTGGCGTCGCGTGCCGCGCGGCGGATCTGCGGCCCGCTGAGCCGGTACGGAGCGACGGCCTCGCCGAGGTCGAAGTCCGGCTCGTACGCGGGGGTGTGCCGGGCGAGTTCGGTGTGCCAGGTCCGGGACGCGTCGATGCCGTCCTGCGGGGCGTCCAGCGCGAGCAGCCCGGCGTCCGGCGCCCAGCCGGGGTCGTACGGCTCGCTCCCGAAGAACACGACCGGCACGTCACCGGTCGCCAACGCCTTGACGAGCGGGCCGGGTTCGGCGGGCAGGGGCCCGACGACGAGAGCGGCCCGCCGCAGCCGTGCCTCACGGACGAGCGCGGTGGCCGTCGCGGCGGACGCCTCGCCCGCCCGGGGCGGCGGCCGGTGGCGCAGGACGGGCAGCCCGGCCGCCCGCAGCGCGTCGGCCACAGGGCCGGCGGCGGTGCCTTCCCTGCGCTCGCGCAGATGGACGAGGACCGGCCGCTCGGCGGCGAGAGCGGCGATGCGGGTGGAGAGGGGGTGGGTGGGGACCGTCTCGCCGGTCTCCACCAACTCGACGTCGCAGTCGACGAGTTCGGGGTCGAGCGTGTCGTCACCGAGCAGCTGTGTCACCACCCGCTCCGGTACGCGCAGGGCCCGCCCCGGCAGCGGCCGTTCCTCGTCCTCGACCGCGATCAGGCCCTTGGCGCGCAGCGGTGCCAGCGGGTGGAAGCGGGCGCGGGCGAGCGGGTCGTGCGGGCCGGTGCCCGCGAGGTCCAGGGCCAGCGCGACGGTGGCCCTGCGGCGCCCCACGTCGTCGTTGAGGTAGCCGTACAGCGGCTCGAAGCGGCGGTCCACGTCGGGCGCGAGGGCGGCGAGGAGAATGTGCCGGTCGAGCGCGCTCAGCCCGAACCGCTCCGCCAACTCCTCCAGGGGATCGCCTGGTTCGCCCACAGGTACGTCGCTGGCGGGGCCTGGGGCGGGCGGGGGAGCGGTGGCTAGGCGGAGAGCCGTCTCGGGTGTCACGTACATGCCGCGCAGCGGGTCCGCCGCCGTCGGGTCGTCCGCGGCACGCCGTTCGACGAGCCGCGCCACCATGCCGCGCAACGACTCCAGCCGCTCCAGCAGTACGTCGGCGGCCGCGCTCACCGCGCCTCCGTCCCGTCGCCCCGCGGCGTCTCGTCCCGCGCTGTCCCGGCCCGCTGCTTCCGCAGCATCCGGGGCCGCGCGTCGCCCGGCTCGCCGTCGATGCCGCGGACGCCCACGACCGCGCCCTCGGTGACCGGCGGCGCCACGGGGTACGTCGGCGACACCGGGAACGGCACGGTGATCACGACGTCCAGGGACGGCTTGAGCTCACCGCCGAGCGCCGACCACACGTCCGCGAGGGAGCGGGACTCGGGCGGCGGCACCGCGACGGTCAGCGGCAGGGTGGCCCGCAGCGCGGCGAGCGCGTCGGGCAGGGTGTCCGGCGGCAGCAGCTCGTGCGCGAGCAGGGTGCCGAGGGCCGCGGAGAGCAGCCGGTGCTCGTCCTCGGGCCGGTTGGTCCAGGCGGTGAGCAGATAGGAGAGCCGGAACCAGCGCGGCGGCTGCCGCCTGCGCAGCACGGCGCCGTCAGGACCCCGCTCGGCGTACGCGCCGCGCTCGCGCCGTGCCACGTCCTCGCGGATGTCGTACAGGTACGAGTTGAGAGTGGGGGCGTTGCGCCGCGCGGCCCAGTCGCGGGTCGGTGCCTCGAAGACGACCTCGCCGGTCCCTTCGGGGAGCGCCCCGCGCAGCAGCGCGCGCAGCGCCTCGTCGACTTCGTGGATCAAGGCCGGGCTCCCAGGTCGTGCGCTCCCCCGGCCTGCGTGGGGAGGTGTTTCGTCGGCCGCATCAGATGTATCCCTCCCGCAGCGCGTACGCGACGGCATGCGCGCGGTTCTGCAGCTGCAGGCGCGTCATGAGCGCGTGCAGGACGTTCTTGACCGTTCGTTCGGAGTAGGCGAGCTTCTCCGAGATCTGCTTGGTGTCCAGCCCTTCCGCGATCAGCCGTACCACGTCGACCTCGCGGGGCGCCATGCCCAGCGTCGGTACGAGGGTGGCGGCGGCGGACGCCGTGCCGTCGAGCCCGGAGAGCCTGAGGCGGCCCAGCTGCGTCATGAGCCGGTTGATGAGGTCGGGCGGCAGCTCGCCCTCGCCGCGTGCCGCGCTGTGCACGGCGCGCAGCAGCTTCTGCGGGGTCGCCTGGTGCCGCCACAGGATGGCCCGTACGCCGTACTCGACGACGGCGAGCAGCTCCGGCTCGCGCAGTTCGCTCGCGATCAGTACGACGCGCTGCTCGGTGGACCTGGTCAGGCGGCGCAGTTCGGTGCCGGCCGGGTCGTCGAGGCGGTCCACGAGCATGACGGCGACGCGTTCCGGTGCGGGGGCCGTCGCGTGGCCCGGGGCCGTCGCGTGGCCGGGGGGCGTCGGCGAGCCGTCGTCCGCGATCCGGTCCACCAGTTCGACGGTGGGCTGATGGCGGAGATGGCTGATGACCCCGGCGCGGCTGAGGGGGTCGGTGGCGTGCACGGCCACCGATATACGTGTATCCGACAACTGACGTTTCCTGTCTTCCCCCGAATAGCGACGGACACAGGGTGGACAAGACCGATCAATATCCGATTGCCGCCGGATCAACGGATCAACGCGGACGTTTATCGGCGAACGATTTCCGGGCCGGCGGGCCGGTCCTGCGAGGCGGCACCGGGTCCGCCGTCGACGCGCTGCCGACTCCTGGCGTGTCCCGTAACGTCGCAGGCAGGACGGGCCCCTGCCCGGGCGGACGGCGCGTGCCGGCGGCGATCACGGGGTACCCGGCGGCCCGGACGGATCAGCGACCTGTAGATCAGCGACCCGGAGGGAAGGGGCCTGGCGTGAGCGACGAGGACAAGCTGCGGACCTATCGCGGGAAGCGGCACTTCGACAGGACGCGTGAGCCGAGCGGCGAGCGTACGGTACGGCAGGACGGGGCCGGGGGACAGGATCGGGACGACGATCCCGTGTTCGTGGTCCAGATCCACGACGCGAGCACCATGCACTTCGACTTCCGCCTGGAGGTCGACGGCGTGCTCAAGTCCTGGTCGGTCCCCAAGGGCCCCTCCACCGACCCGCACGACAAGAGGCTCGCCCTCCCCACCGAGGACCACCCCATGGCGTACCGGGACTTCGAGGGCGTCATCCCCGAGGGGGAGTACGGCGGCGGCACTGTGATCGTCTGGGACCAGGGCACCTACCGGCCGATGAGCCACGACAAGAAGAAGCGGCCCGTACCGTTCGCCGAGGCTCTGGAGAACGGCCACGCCACGTTCGAGCTGCACGGCGAGAAGCTGCGCGGACAGTACGCGCTCACCCGCTTCCACGGCCGCGAGGAGCGGAGCGGCGCATCCGCCAAGCCGACCTGGCTGCTCGTACGGAAGGGAGCCGGGGAAGGCAAGGGAGCCGGGGAGGGGAAGGGAGCCGGGGAGGGGAAGGGCAGCGGCAAGGACGGCGGGAAGAGCGGCGGCGGGAAGAGTGGCGGCACCCCTGACCCGAGGCGCGCCCGCTCCGCCCGCAGCGGCCGCACCCTGCGCCAGGTCGCCGAGGCGCCGGACGCGCCCAGATGGGAGCCGCACGGCGGTGACAAGGAGTGACCGGCCTCCTGGACACGCTGCCACCCGGCCTCGACAGCCGCACGCGCCGGGCGGCACCCGGCGTCGAACTCGCGGCACTCGACTGTTCTCCGGATACTTCAGAGGTGTCTCGTACGGCAGCTCCAGCGGCACCCTGTAGCTGAGTTCCGAGCCGGGGGGCCGGAGCACTGTCAGTCGCGGCGGAGGGCTCGCAAAGTGGAGCCGAGTGCTCGCAGCGCGGGCGTCGCGGCGGCGAGTGCGGCACGGTCGTCGGCGGGCAGCGCGGCCAGGGCTTCGGCGAACAGGGCGGCCCAGGCATTCTCGATCCGAGCCATTCCGTGCTGGGCATCCAGCGTCGGGTACAGCTGAACGGCTCGACGGTCCTGAGGATCGGCCTCGCGACGGATCAACCCCCGAGCGACCAGGCCCCGCACCGTGGTGCTGGCGTTGCTCCCATGCAGCCCGAGTTCGCGCGCGAGTTCGCCCGTTCCTGTGCCCGGGGATTCCAGCACATAGCGCAGAACCTCCAGGTCCGACGGCGGTAGCGGAAGCAGCCCCGCCTCGTCGACCCCTCGCAGCCGCAGGACACGAGCGAGGGCGTAGACCGCGGGGGTCAGAAGCCTTGCCTCGCTCAGCAATGCATGGTCATGGAGTTCGTTGTCGCCCTTGGTCACCCTCCCACTCTAGCTTTCCCTATAACTATATATCTATAGTCACGATGCCTGCTGTCCCCTTCCGTCCTCTGGAGCGGCCGTGAACTCCCGTGTCCCCACCCAAGTCGGCCTGCCGGTGCCGAACCCGGCACCCCCGTCCCCGCCGGGCCGCCTGACCGCGACCCTCGCGTTGCTGTCCTTCGTGATCCCGCTGTCGACGGACATGTACCTCCCGGGCTTTCCGGCCATGGCCCGGGACCTGTCCACGGACGCCGCCGGCGTCCAACTCACCCTCACCGCGTTCCTCTTCGGGCTCGCCGCCGGCCAGCTTGTACTCGGCCCCCTCTCCGACCGGTACGGACGCCGGAAGCCGATCCTCTTAGGAACCGGCATCTGCGCCTTGGTGACGGCGCTGTGCGCGGTCGCCCCCTCGCTCGAACTCTTGACCGTCCTGCGGTTCCTCATGGGATTCAGCGGGGCTGCGGCCGTAGTCGTCGGCCGGGCCGTGGTCTCAGACGTCACGTCCGGCACGGCCGCCACGAGGATCTTCGGCATGCTGATGGCCCTGGGCGGCATCGCCCCCATCGTGGCGCCGCTGGCCGGCGGGGCCATAGTGAACGGCTCCGGCGGTTGGCGCATGGTCTTCTGGGTGCTGGCCGGCGCGACCGCGCTCATGTTCCTGGCCGCGCTGCTCCTCGTTCCGGAGAGCCTGCCCGCCGAACACCGACACGCCGGCGGCATCCGGACCACGCTCGAGGCCGCCGTCTCGGTACTGACCGACCGCCTCTACCTCGGCCACACACTTGCCTTCTGCTTCGCCAGTGCCACCCTGTTCTGTTACATCGCCGCGTCCCCCTTCCTGCTGCAGAACGTTCTGGGCTTCAGCGTCGGCGAGGCGTCCTCGGCCTTCTCCGCCGGCGCCCTCACCGCCACTGTCTCCAGTGCCGCCGCAGCCCGGCTCGTCAGCCGCTACGGCTCTCGACTCCTGCTGAACGCCGGACTGGCCGTACTCTTGGTGTCGAGCGCCGTCGCCCTGCTCGTCACCGCCACCGGAAACCTCAACCGGGTGTGGGCTCTGGGCCTGGTCGGCCTCGGCTTCCTCGGCCTCGGGCAGGTTTTCGCCACCGCCCCCGCACTTGCCCTCGCACGCGTACCGAACGCGGCCGGTACCGGTTCGGCGGTGCTCGGCACATTGCAAAGCGTCCTCGGCGCGGCCGTCGCTCCCCTGATGGGCATCGCAGGCGGACACACCGTCATGCCGCTCTTCCTCGGCATGACCGGCTGCGCACTGATCGCCACGCTCGCACTGTGGTTGACCGGACAAGACCCAGATCCGGCACGGCAGAAGCGATAGCCGCACAAGATGGCCGGCAGCAGGTCGCCGACTGGGAGAACCACGTCAACGCGGTCAGCCGCCGTGATCCCCCTCGGCCGCTCACGCGCCGTTGCACCCCCATCAACCGCCCCAGATGTCTCATGAGGCACACCAAAGTCTGGAGAACGACGGCATCCGGGTCCTCGCCGTCCGCGAGAACGGCGAGGTGACGCTCCGCTCCCGCGGCGGGCGGCGGCTCGACGCCACGTACTCCCACGGCAGGACCGACTTCGCCCGCCTCCGGCAGCGCATGGGACTCACCCGGCGGGCCGACGTCGAGGCGAGCGACGTCGCCGTCACGTACTACCTCTTCGACCTGCTGCGCCTGGACGGCGTGGACGTGCGGCGGCTGCCGCTGCGCACCCGCAAGTCCCTGCTGCGGCGCGCGATCACCTCCACGGCCCCGCTGCGCTTCTGCCCCCCCCGCAACGAGGGCGGCCCCGAACTCCTCGCCGACGCGTGCCGGCGCGGCTGGGAGGGCCTCATCGCCCAACGCGCCGACAGCACCTACCGGACGCGCCGCTCCGACGACTGGCTCAAGCTGAAGTGCTCCCTGGGCCAGGAGTTCGTGGTGGGCGGCTCCACCGAGCCGGCGGGCAGCCGGGAGGGCGCCGGCGCGCTGCTCATCGGCCACCACGACGACGCCGGGCGGCTGCGCTACGCGGGCAAGGTCGGTACCGGCTTCGACCGGCGCACCCTCGTCGCACTCCGCGAGAGACTCGACGGGCTCGCGACGCCCCGCTCCCCGCTCCCCGTTCGACGGCCGCATCACGGAGCGGACCGCTCACTGGGTCCGGCCGGAGCTGGTGGCGCGGATCGCCTTCACGGAGTGGACCCGCGACGGCATGCTGCGCCCCCCTCCGCTGCCAGGGCCTGCGGGACGACAAGGACCCGGCGTCGATCGTCCGGGAGCGCGCGGAGTCCTGACGGCCCCTCCGGGACAAACTCCGTGGCTTTCGCCACCCGCCACGGCGATACTCGACCGTGTGTTCTTGACGATCTCTACTACTGGCGATGCGCAGAACCCGGCCACTGACCTGGGGTTCCTGCTGCACAAGCACCCCGAGAAGACGCAGGCGTTCTCCACCTCCCACGGAACCGCCCACGTCTTCTACCCCGAGGCGACCGAGGAGCGCTGCACCGTCGCGCTGCTCCTGGAGGTCGACCCCGTCGCGCTCGTGCGGCGCGGCAAGGGGAAGGGGCGGGGCGGCGCACCCGACGCGGCGCTCGCGCAGTATGTGAACGACCGGCCGTACGCGGCGTCTTCGCTGCTCGCCGTGGCGCTGAGCGCGGTCTTCTCCAGCGCGATGCGCGGCGTGTGCAACGCTCGCCCCGAGCGGGCCGGGCGGCCGTTGCCGCTGCGCGTCGAGGTGCCCGCCCTGCCCGCGCGCGGCGGCGCCGATCTGGTGCGGGCGCTGTTCGAGCCGCTCGGCTGGACGGTGTCGGTGACGCCGGTGCCGCTGGACGTGCGGTTCCCCGACTGGGGCGACTCGCGGTACGTACAGCTCGTGCTCGAAGCGTCCGACGGGACGCTGACCCTGGGCGAGGCGCTGCGGCACCTGTACGTGCTGCTGCCCGTCCTCGACGACGCCAAGCACTACTGGGTCTCGCCGGACGAGGTCGACAAGCTGCTGCGGGCCGGCGAGGGATGGCTCGCGTCCCACCCGGAGCAGGAGCTCATCACCAGCCGCTACCTGGCACGGCGCTGGTCCCTGACCCGCGAGGCCCGCGAGCGGCTCGAACTGGTGCGGCTCGCCGACGCGGACGACACGGACGTCGAGGAGATCGACAACGCCGTCGACGAGAGCACCGACACCGAGGAGCGGCCGGTGCCGCTCGCCGTGCGGCGCCGCGACGCGATCCTCGCGGCGCTCACCGCCGCGGGGTCCGCCAAGGTGCTCGACCTGGGCTGCGGGCAGGGCCAGTTGGTCCAGGAGCTGCTCAAGGACGCGCGGTTCACGGAGATCGTCGGCCTCGACGTGTCCATGCGCGCGCTGACGGTCGCCTCCCGGCGGCTCAAGCTCGACCGCATGGGCGAGCGCCGCGCGGAGCGCGTCACCCTCCTCCAGGGATCGCTCGCGTACACCGACAAGCGCCTCAAGGGGTACGACGCGGCGGTGCTCAGCGAGGTCATCGAGCACCTCGACGTGGAGCGCCTGCCCGCCCTGGAGTACGCGGTGTTCGGCTCGGCGCGGCCCCGCACCGTCCTCGTGACGACGCCGAACGTCGAGTACAACGTCCGCTGGGAGACCCTCCCCGCCGGGCACGCGCGGCACGGCGACCACCGTTTCGAGTGGTCGCGCGAGGAGTTCCGCGGCTGGGCCCGCTCCGTGGCCGAACGGCACGGTTACGGCGTGGAGTTCGCCCCCGTGGGCGACGACGACTCCGAGGTGGGACCGCCCACCCAGATGGCTGTGTTCACCCGGACCGCCGCCCCCGCCGACCACACCACCAGAGCCGAGAAGAAGGAGGCGCGAGCCGCATGACGAACGACATCCCGCGCCGCGTGCTGCCCGTCACCGACCTCTCCCTCGTCGTCCTCGTCGGCGCCACGGGATCCGGCAAGTCGACCTTCGCGCACCGGCACTTCAAGCCCACCGAGGTCCTCTCCAGCGACTTCTGCCGCGGACTCGTCGCCGACGACGAGAACGACCAGAGCGCCAGCGGCGACGCCTTCGACGTGCTGCACTACATCGCGGGCAAGCGCCTCGCCGCGGGCCGCCGCACCGTCGTCGACGCGACCAGCGTGCAGAGCGAGAGCCGCAAGCAGCTGATCGCGCTGGCCAGGCAGTACGACGTGCTGCCCATCGCCATCGTGCTCGACGTGCCCGAGGAGGTGTGCGCCGCGCGCAACGCCACGCGCGAGGACCGGGCGGGCATCCCGCGCCGCGTCATCCAGCGCCACCAGCGCGAACTGCGCCGCTCCCTCAAGCACCTGGAGCGAGAGGGCTTCCGCAAGGTCCACGTCCTGCGCGGGGTGGACGAGATCGACGGCGCCACCGTCGTCACCGAGAAGCGCTACAACGACCTCTCCCACCTCACGGGCCCCTTCGACATCGTCGGCGACATCCACGGCTGCGCCGCCGAGCTGGAGACCCTGCTCGGCAAGCTCGGCTACGTCGACGGCGTGCACCCCGAGGGGCGTACGGCCGTGTTCGTCGGCGACCTCGTCGACCGCGGCCCTGACACGCCCGGCGTGCTGCGCCGTGTGATGGGGATGGTCGCCGGCGGCACCGCCCTGTGCGTGCCCGGCAACCACGAGAACAAGCTCGGCCGGCACCTCAAGGGGCGGAACGTCCAGCACACGCACGGCCTTGCCGAGACCATCGAGCAGTTGGAGGGGGAGAGCGAGGAATTCCGTGCGCAGGTGCGGGAGTTCGTGGACGGTCTCGTCTCCCACTACGTCCTCGACGAGGGGAAGCTCGTCGTCTGCCACGCCGGGCTGCCCGAGAAGTACCACGGCCGCACGTCGGGCCGGGTGCGCTCGCACGCCCTGTACGGCGACACGACCGGCGAGACCGACGAGTTCGGCCTGCCGGTGCGCTACCCGTGGGCGGAGGAGTACCGGGGCAGGGCCGCGGTCGTCTACGGCCACACCCCGGTGCCCACCGCGACCTGGCTCAACAACACCATCTGCCTGGACACCGGTGCCGTCTTCGGCGGCAGGCTGACCGCGCTGCGCTGGCCGGAGCGCGAGCTCGTCGACGTACCGGCGGAACGCGTCTGGTACGAGCCGGCCAAGCCGCTGCGGACCGAGGCGCCGGGCGGCCACGACGGGCGGCCGCTCGACCTGGCCGACGTGCACGGCCGCCGCACGGTGGAGACGAGGCACGCGGGCCGCGTCGCCGTGCGCGAGGAGAACGCGGCCGCCGCCCTGGAGGTCATGAGCCGCTTCGCCGTCGACCCGCGCCTGCTGCCGTACCTGCCGCCGACGATGGCGCCGACCGCCACCTCGCACCGCGAGGGCTATCTGGAGCACCCGGCCGAGGCCTTCGCGTCGTACGCGCAGGACGGCGTCGCCCGCGTCGTGTGCGAGGAGAAGCACATGGGCTCGCGCGCGGTGGTCCTGGTCTGCCGGGACGCCGACGTGGCCCGCGAGCGCTTCGGCGTCGAAGGGGGCCCGACCGGCTCGCTCTGCACCCGCACCGGCCGCCCCTTCTTCACCGACCCTGCCGTCACCGAGGAGGTACTCGGCCGCCTGCGCACCGCCGTCACCGAGGCCGGCCTGTGGGAGGAGCTCGCGACGGACTGGCTGCTGCTCGACGCGGAGCTGATGCCGTGGTCGCTGAAGGCGTCCGGGCTGCTCCGCACCCAGTACGCCGCCGTGGGCGCCGCCTCCGGTGCCGTCTTCCCCGGCGCGCTCGCCGCCCTGGAAGCGGCGACGGCGCGCGGTGTCGACGCGGGACCGCTCCTCGCCCGCCAGCGGGAACGTGCCGCGGACGCCGCCGCGTTCACCGACGCCTACCGCCGCTACTGCTGGCCGACCGACGGCCTGGACGGCGTGCGCCTCGCGCCCTTCCAGATCCTGGCCGTCCAGGACCGCAGCCTCGCCGGGCTCCCGCACGACGAGCAGCTCGCCCTGATCGACCGGATGGTGGAGCACGACAGCGGCCAGGGCTCCGACCTGCTGCAGACCACCCGGCGCCTCTACGTCGACACCGGCGATCCGGAGTCGGTCCGCGCGGGCGTCGACTGGTGGCTGGAGATGACAGGACGCGGCGGCGAGGGCATGGTCGTCAAGCTGGTCGAGGCGCTGGCCAGGAACGCGCAGGGCAGGCTCGTCCAGCCCGGCGTCAAGTGCCGGGGCCGCGAGTACCTGCGGATCGTCTACGGCCCGGAGTACACGCGCCCGGAGAACCTGGCGAAGCTGCGGGACCGCTCCCTCGGCCACAAGCGCTCCCTCGCCGTCCGCGAGTACGCGCTCGGCCTGGAGGCCCTGGACCGCCTCGCGGACGGAGAGCCGCTGTGGCGCGTGCACGAGGCCGTCTTCGCGGTCCTCGCCCTGGAGTCGGAGCCGGTGGACCCGCGGCTCTAGCCGACCGCGGCTTTGGCCCAACGATGAGCGTCGGCCGTCCGGCCGGGGAAAGATGGACCCCATGGGATTCCATGTCGACTCCGAGGCCGGGCGGCTGCGCCGCGTCATACTGCACCGCCCCGATCTGGAGCTCAAGCGGCTGACTCCGAGCAACAAGGACACCCTCCTCTTCGACGACGTCCTGTGGGTGCGCAGGGCCCGCCAGGAGCACGACGGCTTCGCGGACGTGCTGCGCGACCGGGGCGTGGCCGTCCACCTCTTCGGTGACCTGCTGACCGAGACCCTGGACGTGCCCGCGGCCCGCCTCCTCGTCCTGGACCGCGTCTTCGACGAGAAGGAGTACGGACCGCTGGCCACCGACCATCTGCGGTCCGTGTTCGCGACGATGCCGTCGGCGGAGCTCGCCGAGGCACTGGTCGGCGGAATGACGAAGCGGGAGTTCCTGGAGCGGCACGCCGAGCCGACGTCGGTGCGCTTCCACTGCATGGACCTGGACGACTTCCTGCTCGGCCCGCTGCCCAACCACCTCTTCACCCGCGACACCTCCGCCTGGATCTACGACGGCGTCTCCATCAACGCGATGCGCTGGCCCGCCCGCCAGCGCGAGACCGTGCACTTCGAGGCGATCTACCGGCACCACCCGCTGTTCCGGAGCGAGAACTTCAACGTCTGGTCGCAGGGCCAGGCGGACTACCCCTCGACCATCGAGGGCGGCGACGTCCTCGTGATCGGCAAGGGCGCCGTGCTCATCGGCATGAGCGAGCGCACGACGCCGCAGGCCGTCGAGATGCTCGCCCACAAGCTGTTCGCGGCGGGCTCCGCGCAGACGATCGTGGCGCTCGACATGCCGAAGCGGCGCGCCTTCATGCACCTCGACACGGTCATGACGATGGTCGACGGCGACACCTTCACGCAGTACGCGGGCCTCGGCATGCTCCGCTCGTACACCATCGAACCGGGCGTGGGGGAGCGGGAGCTGAAGGTGACAGACCATCCCCCCGAGCACATGCACCGGGCGATCGCCGCCGCGCTCGGCCTCGACGGCATCCGGGTGCTCACGGCCACGCAGGACGTGCACGCGGCGGAGCGGGAGCAGTGGGACGACGGCTGCAACGTCCTCGCGGTGGAGCCGGGCGTCGTCGTCGCGTACGAGAGGAACTCGACCACCAACACGCATCTGCGCAAGCAGGGCATCGAGGTGATCGAGATCCTGGGCAGCGAGCTGGGGCGCGGCCGGGGCGGCCCGCGGTGCATGAGCTGCCCGGTGCAGCGGGACGCGGTGCCGGGGGCATAGCCCGGCCTGCCGACCGGCCGAGCTGGGCGCCTGTATATAAATGTGAAGGATCGTATATAGTTCCAAGGTCACCGTGTCCCGCACCCCCTTTCCGCATTCCTGGAGCGCCTCATGGCCACAGACCTCACCGGCCGCCACTTCCTCAAGGAGCTGGACTTCACCGCCGACGAGTTCCGCGGTCTCATCGAGCTGGCCGCCGAGCTGAAGGCGGCCAAGAAGGCGGGCGCCGAGGAGCGGCGGCTGCGGGGCAGGAACATCGCGCTGATCTTCGAGAAGAGCTCCACGAGGACCCGCTGCGCCTTCGAGGTGGCCGCCGCCGACCAGGGCGCCACCACCACCTACATCGACCCGTCCGGCTCGCACATCGGCAAGAAGGAGTCGTCGAAGGACACCGCCCGGGTGCTCGGCCGGATGTTCGACGCCATCGAGTTCCGCGGGGACGCCCAGGACACGGTCGAGACGCTGGCCTCCCACGCCGGCGTGCCCGTCTACAACGGCCTGACCGACGACTGGCACCCCACCCAGATGCTCGCCGACGTGCTCACCATGACCGAGCACTCCGCCAAGCCCCTCACCGACATCGCCTTCGCCTACCTCGGCGACGCCCGCTTCAACATGGGCAACTCCTACGTGATCACCGGCGCCCTGCTCGGCATGGACGTGCGCGTCGTCGCCCCCCGGGCCTACTGGCCGGCCGAGGAGATCATCGACCGGGCCCGCGAGCTCGCCGGGGCCAGCGGCGCCCGCCTCACGCTCACCGAGGACGTCGCGGAGGGCGTCAGGGGCGCCGACTTCGTCGCCACCGACGTCTGGGTGTCGATGGGGGAGCCCCAGGAGGTGTGGGCCGACCGCATAGCCGACCTCGCGCCCTACGCGGTGACGATGGACGTCCTGCGCGCCACCGGCAACGCGGACGTCAAGTTCCTGCACTGCCTGCCCGCCTTCCACGACCTGGGCACCCAGGTCGGACGCGAGGTCCACGAGACGTACGGCCTGGAGTCCCTGGAGGTCACCGACGAGGTCTTCGAGTCGGCGCACTCCGTCGTCTTCGACGAGGCCGAGAACCGTATGCACACGATCAAGGCGATCCTGGTCGCGACACTGACCTGACACCGCGCACACGCACCACGCACCACCAGAAACGAGAACCACCCCATGAGCCCCACGCGCACCACCGGGCTTCGCATCAAGTCCCCCGACCAGCTCGTCGCCGAATCGGGCGCGGACCTCGAAGGCCACGGCCTGAAGCGCACCATGGGGCTCTTCCAGCTCGTGTGCTTCGGCGTGGGCGCGATCGTCGGCACCGGCATCTTCGTCGGCCTCTCCGACTCCGTCGCCGAGGCGGGCCCCGCCGTCGCCATCTCCTACGTCCTCGCGGCCGTGACCTGCATCTTCACCGCGTTCTCGTTCGCGGAGCTGGGCGGTGCGATCCCGGTCTCCGGCAGCTCGTACTCCTTCGCGTACGCCTCCCTGGGCGAGCGCACCGCGTTCCTCGTGGGCTGGTGTCTGCTCCTGGAGTACGGCGTCTCGGTCTCCGCGGTCGCGGTCGGCTGGAGCCAGTACCTGAACGAGCTGCTGCACAGCCTGACCGGCTGGGAGCTGCCCGCCGCGCTCTGTGCGGGGCCGGGCGAGGGCGGCGTGGTGAACCTCCCGGCCGTCGTCGTCATCCTGCTCGCCGCCACGCTCCTGGTGCGCGGCATCCGCGAGAGCGCCGGGGCCACGGCCGCCATGGCGGTGCTGAAGATCGGCATCCTGCTGCTGTTCCTGGCCGTCGCGTTCACCGCGTTCGAGGACGGCAACCTCACGCCCTTCGCGGGCGCGGGTGTCTCCGGCATCACCGCGGGCGCCTCGCTCGCCTTCTTCTCCTTCATCGGCTTCGACGCCGTCACGACGGCCGGCGAAGAGGTCCGCGACCCGCGGCGCAACATCCCCCTCGCCATCATGATCTGCATCGGCGTCGTCACGCTGCTCTACGTCGCCGTGGCGCTCGCGGCCATCGGCGCGCTCGGCTCGGACGCCGTCGCGGACAAGCCCGCTGCGCTCTCGCTCGTCGTCAACCAGGTCACCGACTCGACCGTCGGCGGCGGCATCATCGCCTTCGGAGCGGTCGTCGCCATCGCGTCCGTGGTGCTCGCCGTGATGTACGGCCAGACCCGCATCCTGATGTCGATGTCCCGCGACGGCCTCATGCCGCGCGTCTTCGAACGCGTCTCGCCGCGGACCGCGACCCCGGTCGCCAACACGTGGATCGTCGCGGCGGTCGTCGCCGTGCCCGCCGCCTTCTCGTCACTCGACGTCGTCGTCAGCCTGACCACCATCGGCACCCTGGCGATCATGGCAGTGGTGAACATCGCGGTGCTCGCGCTGCGCCGCTCGGCCCCGGGCCTGCGCCGCACCTTCCGCGTGCCGCTGTACCCCGTCAGCCCCGTCCTGGGCGTGGGCTTCTGCCTCTATCTGATCTGGGGCACGGGCTGGACGACGTGGCTGCAGTTCGCCGTGTTCCTCGCGGTCGGTGCCGCGGTCTACGCGCTCTACGGGCGCGGCCACTCGCGGCTCGGCAGGGGCGAGGCCCCCGTCAGTGCCGGTGCCGCGGAGGCGTCGCGGGAAGCGTGAACCAGACCGCCTTGCCGGACGCGGTGGGGCGGTGACCGCAGGACGAGCTGAGGGTGCGGATCAGGAGCAGGCCGCGCCCGTGCTCCTGCCAGGGGTCCGGCTCGTCGAGCGGGCCCGGGTCGGTGAGATCGCCGGGCGGCAGCGGGTCGCAGTCGTGCACCTCGACCTGGCAGCCGGTCGGCAGCAGCTCGATGACCAGTTCTATGGGCTCCCGGCCTTCGGTGTGCTCGACGGCGTTGGCGACCAGCTCGGCGGTGAGGAGTTCGGCCGTGTCGCTGTCGGCGGACGACTCGATCTCGGCGAGCGCCGTACGGACCAGGGCGCGCGCGACCGGCACGGCTGCCGTGGTGTGCGGCAGCGCGATGCGCCAGGAGGCGGGGGAGGAGGGCTCGTGCAAGGCGGGTCCGTTCAGGGCAGCAGGGAGCGGTCCTGCTTTCAACCGTACGAATCCTAAGCGCTCTGTCGACAGGGACGACGGTCGGGCATTCACGGGACGTACGACCCTGTGTCGTATCGCGCACTCATGACGACAGTCACGGAATGGTGATAACTTCGGGAGGGTGGCCGCGCTCCAGCCCGTGCGGGGCCACGCCCGCGCACTCCAGCCCCCCAGGCCGAGGAGGCCGCACCAGATGAGTCCCTTCACCGGCTCCGCGACCCGCACCCCCGACTGGCGGCATCTGCGACTCGCCGTCGACGAGGGGGTCGCCACGGTCACCCTCGCCCGCCCCGACAAGCTCAACGCCCTCACCTTCGGCGCCTACGCCGACCTGCGCGACCTGCTCGCCGAGCTCTCCCGCGACAAGTCCGTGCGCGCCCTCGTGCTCGGCGGCGAGGGCCGCGGCTTCTGCTCCGGCGGTGACGTCGACGAGATCATCGGCGCCACGCTCGCCATGGACACCGCCCAGCTGCTCGACTTCAACCGCATGACCGGCCAGGTCGTACGGGCTGTCCGGGAGTGCCCCTTCCCGGTGATCGCCGCCGTCCACGGGGTGGCGGCCGGCGCCGGCGCGGTCCTCGCCCTCGCCGCGGACTTCCGCGTCGCGGACCCCTCCGCGCGGTTCTCCTTCCTCTTCACCCGGGTCGGCCTCTCCGGCGGCGACATGGGCGCCGCCTACCTCCTGCCGCGCGTCGTCGGACTCGGCCACGCCACCCGGCTCCTCATGCTCGGCGAACCGGTGCGCGCACCCGAGGCCGAACGGATCGGCCTCATCAGCGAGCTGACGGAGGAGGGCAGGGCCGCGCAGGCTGCACAGACCCTCGCCCGCCGCCTCGCCGAAGGACCCGCCCTCGCGTACGCGCAGACCAAGGCGCTGCTCACCGCCGAGCTCGACATGCCGCTCGCCGCCGCCGTCGAACTGGACGCGGCGACGCAGGCCCTCCTCATGAACGGCGAGGACTACGCCGAGTTTCACGCGGCCTTCACGGAGAAGCGCCCGCCGAAGTGGCAGGGGCGGTGACCATGGCCGCCCCCCACCGGATCGCCGTCATCGGCGGCGGCCCCGGCGGCCTCTACGCCGCCGCGCTGCTCAAGCGCCTCGACCCCGCCCGCGAGGTGACCGTCTGGGAGCGCAACGCCCCCGACGACACCTTCGGCTTCGGCGTCGTCCTCTCCGACGAGACCCTCGGCGGCATCGAACACGCCGACCCCGCCGTTCACGCCGCCCTCCAGGCCGAGTTCGTGCGCTGGGACGACATCGACATCGTGCACCGCGACCGGCGGCACACCTCCGGCGGCCACGGCTTCGCGGCGCTCGGCCGCCGCAGGCTCCTGGAGATCCTGCACGAGCGCTGCCGGAGCCTCGGCGTCGAGCTCCGCTTCCGCACCTGGGCACCGCCCGCCGCCGAGCTGTCCACGGCGTACGACCTGGTCGTCGCGGCGGACGGCGTGCACAGCCTCACCCGCGAAGCCCACGCCGACGCCTTCGGGCCGAGCCTCACGACCCACCGGTGCCGCTACATCTGGCTCGCCGCGGACTTCGCCTTCGACGCGTTCCGCTTCGAGATCGCCGAGACCGAACACGGCGTGATGCAGCTGCACGGCTACCCGTACTCGCGTGATCCCGACGCCTCCACCGTCATCGTCGAGATGCGCGAGGAGGTCTGGGAGGCCGCGGGCTTCGCGGAGCTCGACGAGCGCGAGTCCACCGAACGCTGCGCCAAGATCTTCACCGACGCGCTCGGCGGCCGCCCCCTGCGCGGCAACAACTCGTCCTGGATCAACTTCCGCAGCGTCGTCAACTCCCGCTGGTCCCACGGCAATACGGTGCTCATCGGCGACGCGGCCCACACCGCGCACTTCTCCATCGGCTCCGGCACCAAGCTCGCCGTGGAGGACGCCCTCGCGCTCGCCGCCTGCCTGGACGAACAGCCCGACATCCCGGCCGCACTCCAGGCGTACGAGACGGAGCGCCGCCCCGTCGTCGCCTCCACCCAGCGCGCCGCCCGCGCCAGCCTGGAGTGGTTCGAGCACCTGCCGGACCACCTCGGCCAGCCGCCCCGCCAGTTCGCGTTCAACCTCCTCACCCGCAGCCGCCGCGTCACCCACGACAACCTCCGCCTGCGCGACGCGGACTTCACCCGCGCCGTCGAGCGCGACTTCGGCTGCCCGGACGGCACCCCGCCGATGTTCACGCCCTTCCGGCTGCGCGACCTGACCCTGCGCAACCGCGTCGTCGTCTCCCCGATGGACATGTACTCCGCCGTGGGCGGCGTCCCTGGCGACTTCCATCTCGTGCACCTGGGTGCGCGGGCGCTGGGCGGCGCGGGCCTGGTCATGACCGAGATGGTGTGCGTCAGCGAGCGTGGCCGCATCACGCCGGGCTGCGCCGGCCTCTACACCGACGGGCAGGCCGAGGCGTGGCGCCGCGTCACCGACTTCGTGCACGACCGTGCGCCCGGCGCGGCGATCGGCCTCCAGCTCGGCCACTCGGGCCGCAAGGGCTCGACGAAGCTGATGTGGGACGGCATCGACGAGCCGCTGCCCGACGGCAACTGGCCGCTCGACGCCGCCTCCCCCCTCCCGTACAGGCCGGACAGCCAGACCCCGCGCGAGCTCACCCGCGCCGGACTGACCGAGATCCGCGAGCAGTTCGTCGCGGCGGCCCGGCGCGCCGACCGTGCGGGCTTCGACCTCCTCGAACTGCACTGCGCCCACGGCTATCTGCTGTCCGGTTTCCTCTCCCCGCTCACGAACCGCCGCACGGACGCGTACGGCGGCTCGCTGCCCGGCCGGCTCCGCTACCCCCTCGAAGTCTTCGACGCGGTACGGGAGGTGTGGCCGGAGGGCAGGCCCATGACGGTCCGCATCTCCGCCACCGACTGGGCCGACGGCGGCACCACGGCGGACGACGCCGTCGACATCGCCCGCGCGTTCGCGGACCACGGCGCCGACGCGATCGACGTCTCCACGGGGCAGGTGGTCTCGAACGAGCGTCCCGCGTACGGCCGCTCCTACCAGACGCCGTACGCCGACCGCATCCGCAACCGGACCGGCATCCCCGTGATCACGGTCGGCGCCGTCTCCTCCTGGGACGACGTCAACTCCCTGCTGCTCGCGGGCCGCGCGGACCTGTGCGCGCTGGCCCGCCCCCACCTCTACGACCCGCACTGGACCCTGCACGCCGCCGCAGAACAGGGCTACGCGGGCCCCGGCGCGACCTGGCCGGTGCAGTACCGAGCGGGCAGCCGCCGCCCTCAGACGGGACGTACGGACGCCCCCAAGCCGAGGCTGAAGCTGGGCGGCTGAGCCGTCGCCGATGCCCCGGCCGCCTCAGGGGATCGGGGCGATCCTGACCTCGGCCACCGTGCCCTCGCCCCGCAGCGTCAGCGTGCCGGGGCCGTCCCGGCGGACGCAGTCGAGACGGCCGAGCGGAGTGACCCGCCCGCCCGGGCCGCCGGTCGCGACCCCCTCGGTGACGGCCATGACAAGCAGGACCTCGCCCGCGGCGCACACCGTCTCCGCCTCCCGCGCGGCGGTGACGGCGACGATCCGCACCCGCGCCGTCGCCCGGCCCCTGCGGGTCATCACGTTCAGGTTGCGCACCGCGCCCGCCGTCAGCCGGCAGTCCATCGCCGCGTCGCCGGGGAAGGCGAAGGGACTCAGCGCCCCGACCGGCCGCGGTGCACCGTTCACGGTCAGCACCATGCCGTCGCCCTCGACCGGGGTGATCACACGGTCGATCCCGGGAAAGACGGAGAAGGGGCCGTCCCCGGCCACGTCCGCGACGCTCACCCGCCAGCCGGCGCCCTCCGCGACCTCCCTGGTCGTACCGCCGCCGTTCTTCCACGGCACGCTGCGGTACGCGCTCTCGCGCAGCACATCCGCGTCCATCCGCCGACCCCTCCCAGGAACATGATCACCGACTCGGGAGTCAGCCTATGCGGGGCGCACGAACAGCGCGCCGGCCTCCCGCAGCCGGCCGTCCAGCGCCGCGAACACCGCGGCGGAACGGGCCCCCGGCCAGTCCGCCGGCAGCAGGTCGGCGGGCAGGCCCGGGTCGGCGTAGGGGAGTTGGCGCCAGGAGTCGAGGGCGAGGAGGTAGTCGCGGTACGCCTCCTCGGGGGCCGGGGGAGCGCCCCTGCGGGACTCCCAGGAACGCAGCACCGGCTCGTGGCGGTCCAGGAACGCCTCGTGCTGCTTGGCCAGCGACGAGAGGTCCCACCAGCGGGCGACCGCCTCGGCCGTCGGCGCGAAGCCCAGGTGCTCGCCGCGGAACAGATCGACGTACGGGGAGAGCTGGAGGCGTTCCAGGGTGTGCCTGGTCTCCTCGTAGAGGTGCGCGGGGGCGATCCACACACCGGGAGCCGCCGTGCCGAAGCCGAGGCCCGCGAGGCGGGAGCGCAGCACGTGCCGCTTCTGGCGTTCGGCCTCGGGGACGGAGAACACGGCGAGGACCCAGCCGCCGCCCTGCCGCGCGGCCTCGGTGCCGTAGATGCGGCGGTCGCCGTCCTCCAGGAGCTGGCGGGCGTCGGGCGACAGCGCGTACCCCGCCGCGCCCGCCTCCGTGCGGGCGGGCACGAGGAGGCCGCGCCGCTTGAGCCGGGACACCGAGGAGCGCACCGACGGCGCGTCCACGCCGACCGGCGCGAGGAGGCGCACCAGCTCGGCCACCGGGACGGGGCCGGGTGCGGCCCGGCCGTAGGCGCCGTAGAAGGTGACGATCAGGGACCGTGGGGTGTGCTGCTCGGACACGTGATCACTCTACGGGCCCGGTTCCGCAGGGGACGCGGCGCGCAGCCGGAACCGCTGCAGCTTCCCCGTGGCCGTCCTCGGCAGGGCGTCGAGGAAGACGATCTCCCGCGGGCACTTGTACGGCACCAGCTCGCCCTTGACGAACTCGCGCAGCCGGTCGGCGTCGGGCGTCGCCCCTTCGCGCAGGACCACATGGGCCACGACCACCTGGCCGCGCCGCTCGTCGGGGCGCCCCACGACCGCCGTCTCGACGACGTCGGGGTGGCGGAGCAGGGCATCCTCGACCTCGGGGCCCGCGACGTTGTACCCGGCCGAGATGATCATGTCGTCCGCGCGGGCGACATAGCGGAAGTAGCCGTCGGCGTCGCGGATGTAGGTGTCGCCGGTGATGTTCCAGCCGTGCCTCACGTACTGCGACTGGCGGTCGTCGGCGAGGTAGCGGCAGCCCACCGGGCCGCGCACGGCGAGCAGTCCGGGCTCGCCGTCCGGCACCGGGACGCCGGAGCCGTCGACCACGCGCGCGTGCCACCCCGGCACTGGCCGGCCCGTGGTGCCGGGCCTGATCGCCTCGTCGGCGGCGGAGATGAAGATGTGCAGCAGCTCCGTCGCGCCGATGCCGTTGATGATCCGGTGCCCCGTGCGCTGGTGCCAGGCCTGCCAGGTGGCCGCGGGGAGGTTCTCACCGGCCGAGACGCAGCGGCGCAGCGAGGAGACGTCGTGCCCGTCGAAGTGGTCGAGCATCGTGCGGTACGCGGTCGGGGCGGTGAAGAGCACCGAGATCCCGTGCTGTCCGATGGCGGGCAACAGCTGCTTGGGACCGGCCTGTTCGAGCAGCACGGACGATGCGCCGAAGCGCAGCGGGAAGACGACGAGGCCGCCGAGCCCGAAGGTGAAGCCGAGCGGCGGACTGCCCGCGAAGACGTCGTCGGGCACCGGCTTCAGGATGTGCCGCGCGAAGGTGTCGGCGATGGCGAGCACGTCACGGTGGAAGTGCATGCAGCCCTTGGGCCGTCCCGTCGTGCCGGAGGTGAACGCGATCAGCGCGACGTCGTCGGCCGCCGTGTCCACCGCCTCGTAGCGCTCGGGCTGCCGGGCGGTGCGCGCGAGGAGGTCGTCGGGGCCCTCGCCGCCGTACGTCGTGACGTTCAGCCCCGGCACACCGGCCTTGATCAGGTCGTCCACCGATCGGATGTCGCACAGCGCGTGCCGCACCTCGGCGATCTCACACATGGTGGCGAGCTCCTGCGCGCGCTGCTGGGCGAGGACGGTCACGGCGACCGCGCCCGCCTTCATCACCGCCAGCCAGCAGGCCGCGAGCCACGGCGTGGTGGGCCCGCGCAGCAGCACGCGCCCGCCGGGCCGTACGCCGAGCTCGTCGCTCAGCACGTGCGCGATCCGGTCGACGTGCTGTCGCAGCGTGCCGTACGTCCACGTCTCGCCGGAGGCGGTGTGGAAGACGGGCCGCTCGGCGCCGAAGCGCTCGGCGGTCCGGTCCAGGAGTTCCGTGCCGCAGTTGAGGCGGGCGGGGTAGTGCAACTCGGGGCGGTCGTGGACCAGCGCGGGCCACTGTGCGCGGGGCGGGAGGTGCTCCCGGGCGAACGTGTCGAGGTGGCCGGACGGTGTCAGCCCTGGGTTGGCTGGATTGCCGGTGGGTTCCATGGCGGCTCTGCCCCCTTGCCTGCCGGTCGGGCGCTGTGGTGGGCTCGCTCCATGAGCGTATCGTGATGGTGACGACAGTCAACGGTGCGCGATAAAGGAGGGTCCGGGATGACGGCATTCTCGCTCAACCCTGAACAAACCGCCCGTTGTGCGGAGCTGCGCACGCTCGCCGCGGAGCGGCTGCGCCCCCTGGCGGAGAAGGGGGAGCCCGGCCACGTCAACCGGCCGCTGGTGGCGGCACTGGGCGAACTGGGCCTGCTGGGCCGCCTGTTCGAGGAGCGGGGCGCCGTCGGGGAAGGGGGCGCGGCCCGCGCTCAGGGGGCGGGCGCCATCGACCTCTGCCTGACCAGGGAATCCCTCGCGTACGCCTGCACGGAGGCAGAAACCGCCTTCGCCCTGCAAGGGCTCGGCGCGCACCCCGTGCACACCCACGGCTCCCCGGCCCAGCGGGAACAGTGGCTGCCGCCGGTCCGCAGAGGCCACGCCGTCGCGGCCTTCGCGCTCTCCGAGCCGGGCGCAGGCTCGGACGCGGCGGCCCTGAACCTCGCCGCGACGCCCGACCGCTCCGACGGCTGGCGCCTCACCGGCGAGAAGTGCTGGATCTCGAACGCCCCCGAGGCCGACTTCTACACCGTCTTCGCCCGCACGACGCCCGGCGCGGGGTCCCGCGGCGTCACCGCGTTCCTGGTCCCCGCCGACCGGGCGGGCCTCACCGGCACGTCCCTCGACATGCTCTCGCCGCACCCGATCGGCGCCCTCGCCTTCGACGGCGTGCGGGTCACCGCGGCCGACGTGCTCGGCGAGGTGGACCGCGGCTTCCGGGTCGCGATGACCACGCTCAACCGGTTCCGGCCGAGCGTCGGCGCGTTCGCGGTCGGCATGGCACAGGCCGCGCTCGACGCCACGCTCGCCCACACCGCCGAACGGACCGCGTTCGGCGGCCCGTTGAAGGATCTGCAGTCCGTCGCCCACCAGGTCGCCGAGATGGCCACGCGCACCGAGGCGGCCCGCCTGATGGTGTACGCGGCAGCGGCGGCGTACGACAGAGAAGGGCCCCAGGGCCCCGGCATCGCCCGGCGCGCCGCCATGGCGAAGCTGATCGCCACCGAGACCGCCCAGTACGTGGTCGACGCGGCCGTCCAGCTGCACGGCGCCCGCGCGCTGCGCCGCGGTCACCTCCTCGAACACCTCTACCGCGAGGTCCGCGCGCCCCGCATCTACGAGGGCGCGAGCGAGGTCCAGCGCACCATCATCGCCAAAGAGCTGTACGCCCACCCGGAGGAGCCGACCGCATGAGCAGCCTGGACCGCGTCAACCCCGCCGAACTCTCCCCGCCCAGGGGCTTTTCGCACGCCGTCACCGCGACCGGCTCCCGCCTGGTCTTCCTGGCGGGGCAGACCGCGCTGGACGGCGAGGGCGAGGTCACCGGGGCGACCCTGCCCGAGCAGTTCGAGAAGGCCCTGACGAACCTTCTCACCGCCCTGCGGCACGCGGGCGGCACCCCCGCCGACCTCGCGCGCGTCACGGTCTACGCCACGGACGTCGCCGACTACCGCGCCCACGCCCCCGAACTGGGCCGTATCTGGAAGCGGTTGGCGGGCCGCGACTACCCGGCGATGGCAGTGGTGGGCATCGTGCGCCTGTGGGACGAGGAAGCCTTGGTGGAACTCGACGGAACGGCCGTGCTCGACTGAACGCGGACCCTTCCGGACGGAATGCCTGCTACCGGGTGCGAGGGGCAGATCGCGGGGTACCCGACGGCGACCGCGGCCACCGGGGTCGCTGGGAACGGAACGTCGAGAGTTCCGCAGGAGGGGTTGTCACGTGCGTACGCGAAGGGTTTCGGGTGTCATCGGAGTTTCGGTGCTCGCGGCGGCGCTGCTGTCGGGCTGTGGCGACAGCGACGACGGAGGAGGCTCCGACAAGCCGTTCGCCAAGGACAGCGCCGACCGGATCGCCTCCAAGGCGGTAGCCGCGACCAAGGGCGCCGACTCCATGCGCATCAAGGGCGACATGAGCCAGGACGGTAAGCCGGTGAGCCTGGACATCGCGGTCGACCAGGAGAAGAACTGCGAGGGGACGATCGGCACCGACGGTTCGAAGGCCGAGGTGCGGCATACGAACGGCACCTTGTACATGCGCGGCAACGAGCAGTACTGGAAGGCCGCGCTCAAGAACCAGCCCAGTTCGCAGAAGGTGCTCTCCAAGGTCGTCGACAAGTGGGTCAAGATGCCCGCCGACGACGCGTCCATCTCCGGCATGTGCGACAAGCAGGGCCTGGTCGCGTCGATGGACGAGGACAAGTCCGAACGCAAGGGCATGAAGAAGGGCGACACGACGACCGTCGACGGCAAGGAGGCCATCGCCCTGACGAAGAAGGGCTCCGGCGGCGAGATGAACACGATGTACGTCGCCACGGAGGGCAAGCCGTACATCCTGCGCGTCTCCACCAAGGGCGGCGACGCCCCCAGCGACGCCACGTTCGGCGACTACGACAAGCCCGTCAGCCCCGAGACACCGGCCAAGGACGAGACGGTCGACATGAAGGAACTCGCGGCGACCGGCTCGTAGCCGACGCCAGCGCTCGGCAGCATGCGGCAGCGCTCGGCAGCCGCAGCAACCGACGCACCGAGTCACCGACGCACCGAGGCACCGACGCACCGACACACCGGCGTGGGCGTGGCGACCGACGCCACGCCCACGCCCACGTGCGCGCTCGGTCGCTACCATGCCGCGCATGGCCGACTCCTATGCGGGGCTTGCCCGTTACTACGACCTCATCATGACGTCGGGGTACTACGACTACGCGGCACTGGCACAAGAACTGCTCGCCCACCTCGGCGACCGCCGACGGCTGCTGGAGCTGGGCGTGGGAACGGGTCTCGTCTGCGAGAAGCTGCTGGAACACGGCCCGCCCGACCTGCGGATCACGGGCATCGACCACACGGCGAGCATGCTGGCCCAGGCACATGAGCGGCTCGGCGGGCGGGTCCGCCTCATCGAGGGGGACATCGTCGAGACGCGGCCGGCACCCGACTTCGACGCCGCCTATTCGGTCGGCGGCATCTGGTACGGCATCCAGGACGAAGGCCGCTTCTGGCTCGGCAGCCACCTGACGGAGGAGGACGAGGACATCCGGGGACTGGACAACCTCGCCGCCGCCCTGCCTCCCGGCGGACAGCTCCTGCTCGCTCTCCAGGACCCGCACCACCCCTACCGCAGGACCCTGCCCGGTGGACTGGTCTACGCCCAGGAGATCCGCACCCGGGGAAACGGACGGTTCGTCAAGGAGTACTCCGTCCTGCGCGCCGACAGGACGCTGGCCCGGCAGCGCTCCCCGTTCCGGCTGCGCCCTCAGCCGGAGGCCGACCGTCTGCTGGAGCGGTGCGGGTTCGTCCTCGCGGACCATGACCCCGGCGGCCGGGTGCGTCGCTATACGCGCTCCTGAGCCGGACGTGCTCCCGGTGCGCCCCCTTGCTGCCCTGGACCGGGGCCTCTTCGGCGAGCCACTGTTTCGGGAAGCAACCGGCAGGCCCTGCGTCGATCCGTCTGCAGTCGGAAGATCGGAAGAAGCGAGGAGCTGGATGGGTGCCATCCGAGTGGGAGTGATCGGTGCGGCCGGCCGCATGGGCCGCGAGGTGGTGAAGGCCGTCGAGTCCGCTCCCGACCTCGAACTGGTCGCCGCCCTGGGCCGTGCCGACCCGCTGGACGGCCTGGCGAGGGCCGGCGCCGAGGTCGCTGTCGAACTGACGCATCCGGATGTGGTCATGGACCATCTGGAGTTCTGCGTACGCAGGGGCATTCACGGGGTGGTCGGCACCACCGGATGGACGGACGAGCGGCTGAACACACTGAGGGGCTGGCTCGCCGGTTCACCGCGGACGGGTGTGCTCGTCGGACCGCTCTCCGTGGGCGCGGTGCTGACGATGCGCCTCGCGCAGTACGCGGCCCGCTGGTTCGAGTCCGTCGAGATCGTCGAGATGCACCACCCCGACAAGGCCGACGCCCCCAGCGGCGCCGCCGTCCGTACCGCCAGGCTCGTCGCCGAGGCCCGCCGCGCGGTGGGCCGGGGTGCCGCGCAGCCGGACGCCACCACCACCGCCCTGCCCGGCGCCCGCGGCGCGGACGTCGAAGGGGTGCCGGTGCACGCCGTGCGGGCGCGGGGGCTCGTGGCTCACCAGGAGGTCGTCTTCGGCGGCACGGGCGAGACCCTCACGATCCGGCACGATTCCACGGACCGCGCCTGTTTCACACCCGGTTTCCTGCTCGGGGTGCGCCGGATCGCTTCCGTCCCGGGGCTGACCCTGGGACTGGAGTCCTTCATGGACCTGGACCGAGACCTGGACCGAGACCCGGCCCGAGACCTGGACCGGAACCTGCACCGACCTGGACCGAGGTGAGGCACATGGCAGCAGAAGGGCCGGAGAGCGCTCCGGGGGCGCCGCACATATCGGACGCCACGCTGCGGGACTCCGCCCACATGGCGGGCGTCGAGTTCGGTCCGGGAGCCGCCGCGGCCCTCGCGGACCTGCTGGTCAGGACCGGCGTCGAGCTGGTCGAGGTGGGCATGGTGTCGGGCCCGGGCGCCAAGGACGCCGACCTCGTGCTCGCCGCACACGAGGCGATCGGCCCCGAGCGCTGCATGACGCTCGTCGTCGTGCGCGACCGCCGGCAGGTCGCCAAGGCCCTCGACGAGGCCGAGCGGCTCGGCGTACGGCACGTCATGTGCTCCATCCCCACCTCCGAGCGGCACGCCGAACTGAAACTGGGCTCGACCAGTCTCAAGTTCCTGGAGGTGCTGGCCCGTTCGGCGATCACCCAGGCCAAGGAGCGCGGCTTCCACGTCACCTTCAGCGGCGAGGACGGCGCACGGACACCCGCCGCCCGCCTCGTGCCCTACGTGACGACGGGATTCCGGGCCGGGGCCGACCGCTTCCGGCTGGCGGAGACTGTCGCCTGTCTCTCGCCCTGGCAGATGGAGGAGCTGGTCGCGCGGCTCGTGGCGGTCGACCGCTCGGAGATCGAGGTCCACGCGCACAACATGCTGGGCATGGCGGTCGCCAACTCCCTGGCCGCCGTCCGCGCGGGCGCCCGGTGGATCTCCGCGACGGTCGGCGGCATCGGCGAGCGCGGCGGCAACGCCCCCCTGGCCGAACTGCTCACCGCGCTGCGGGTCCTGAACGCGGACACCCGCTTCGACCTCACGTACCTCACCGAACTCTCCCGCCTCGCGTTGCAGAGCTCCGGTCTCGGCGACGCCTTCCAGCCGGGCCCGGCCACCCGTCACTCGTACGCGTACGAACTGGCGGGCCAGCTCAGCCACCCGGAGGCGTACGAGACGCTGCCCGCCGAAGTCGTCGGCAACACCCGCCGGTTGCGGGTCCGCAGCCGCCTCACCCCGTCCCTGGTCGCCTGGGCGCTGGCCGACTCGGACATCGACGTGGACGTCGGCGCCTTCACCTCGTGGCTCGTCGCACAGCAGGAACGGGACGGCAACCCGCTGCTCGACCGGGACGCGATCCGCACGGCCGCCCAGGCCTTCCCGTCCTCCTGACACTGACGAGCGATTCCGTCCGCACCCCCGAGCAAGGAGGCCCCTCATGACGAGAGACACGCTCGCCGGTACCTGCCCCGAATGCGAGACGGACCTGACGGTGCCGATGATGGTCAGCGGCGAGACGTTCGTCTGCCCCGAGTGCATGCTCACGCTCCGCGTCGAGGGCGTCTCCGGGGGCCGCACCACCCTGCGGATGGTCGAGACCCGGCTCCGCGACTGGGGCCAGTGAGATGCCGCGGACGGTCGCCGTCGCCGCGGACCGGATCGGCTGGGAGGAGCGCAGGCTGATCGCCGCTGCCCCGGCGTTCGGCCTGCGCCTGGAGTGGGTCAACGACGAGTCGATGTGCCTGGGCCACCCGGACGCCCCGGCCCTCTCCGGCTACGACGCGCTGCTGGTGCGCAGCCGCAGCTACACGCGCGGCGGCCTCGTCGCCACGCTCGCCGAGGCCGCATCGGTCCGCACCCTGAACACCGCCCGCGCGATCCGGACCTGCCAGAACAAGGCGGCCCTGCGCACCGCCCTGCGCTCCGCAGGCATCCCCGTCCCCGACTTCCGGCTCGTGCTCTCCCGCACGGACTTCGAGCGCGCCCTCAAGGAACTGCCCCTGCCCCTCGTCCTCAAGCCCGTCTTCGGCGGCATGGGCAAACGGGTCACGCTGCTCCGGCACGCCGACACCGCCGCGTCCGTGTACGACTACGTCGAGGACCTCGGGCACGCCTTCGAGCAGGCCTGCCTGGTGGAGCCGTACCTGGGCGACACCTCCGTGCGCTGCCTGGTCGTGGGCGACGAGATCGCCGGCGCCGCCGAGTTCACCGGCGGCGGCGAGTTCACCGGCGGGGCCGCCGACTGGCGCACCAACGCGGCGCTGGGCAACCGGGCCCGGGCCGTGGCCCACGACCCGGAGCTGCGCAAGATCCTCGACAGCGTGGTGTCCGAACTGGGGCCGGGCATCTACGGAGTCGACCTCTTCCGCACGCCCGAGGGCCACGTCGTCAACGAGGTCAACCACGCCCCGGGCTTCCGGGCGCTGGACGCGGCGACCGGAGCGGACATCCCCTCGTCCGTCGCCCGCCACCTCCGGGAAGCCCTCGCATGACCTCCGGGAGGCACACGCATGACTCGCGGAAGTCCACGCATGATCCGCCGGGAGGCACACGCATGACCTCCGGAAGGTCCACGCATGATCCGCCGGGAGGCACACACATGGCCTCCGGGAGGCACACGCATGATCCGCCGGGAGGCACACGCATGACTCGCCGGGAGGTCCACGCATGAGCCGCCGGGATGCACACACATGACCTCCGGGAGGCACACACATGATCCGCCGAGAGGTCCACGCATGATCCGTGCGGGCATCATCGGCGCCTCCGGGCTCACCGGAGGCGAACTCGTCCGGCTCCTCACTCAACACCCCGTCCTGGAACCGACGTTCCTCGGCGGCTCCTCCAGCGCCGGCATGCACATCGGTGAACTCCACCCCGGCCTGCGGATCAACCCCGCCCTGACCGTGCGGCACGTCACCGACGGCATCGCCGCCGAGCTCGACGTGGTCTTCCTGGCCACCCCCGCACCCGTCTCCGCCGAGCTCGCCGCGCTGCTCGCGGACCAGGACCACGCCCCCGTCGTCATCGACCTCAGCGGCGCCTTCCGCATCCGCGACCGGGAGCTCCACGACCGCTGGTACCCGAAGGTGGAACGCCGCGCGGACCTCGTGGACCGCTTCGTGTACGGAACGCCCGAACTCGTCGGCGACCAGATGGAAGACGCCGCGCTGATCTCGCTGCCCGGCTGCTACGCGACCGCGATCACCCTGGGCCTGGCTCCCCTCACCCACGGGCTCGGCCTTCCGGTGCACACGGTGCTCGTCGACGCCAAGGGCGGGTCCAGCGGCGGCGGCCTGCGACCGCGCACCGCCGCCCTGCACCCGCTGCGCAGCGGCGCCATCACGCCCTACGCCCCGGCCGGGCACCGGCACGCCGCGGAGGTCACCGACTTCCTGCGGCGGACGCGGCCCGGCTCGCTCGGCTCCCTGACGATGTCCGCGTACGGCGTCCCCACCGTGCGGGGCGTGCTCGCCAGCCTCTACGTCTTCACCGGCCGGGCCGTCGACCCACGTGAGCTGGAGCGGACCTACCTGCGCTACTACAAGGGGCACCCGTTCGTACGCCCGCGGCGCCACACCGAGACGCGGATTCCGGTCCCCGACCCGCAGGCGGTACTTGGCTCCAACTTCTGTGACGTGACGGCCCTCGTCGGCGAGGACGGCGGCCACATCGTCGTCCTCGCCGCCCTCGACAACCTCGTCAAAGGCGCGGCGGGCCAGGCGGTGCAGGCCGCGAACCTGCGGTTCGGCCTCCCCGAGGAGACGGGGCTGACGATGCTGCCGGTGATGCCCGCGTGAGCGCCGCGCCGCACCGCTCGCCCGTGACCGTCGTCAAACTCGGCGGCAGTTGCCTCGATACGCTCGACGACCTCTGGTGGGACGACCTGGCCGGGCAAGGACGCGTACGGCCGCTGATCCTCGTCCACGGCTGGTCCCGCCCGCTGCGGCGGCTCGACGCCCGCCACCGGCAGCCGTCGGCGATCCTGCGCGACCGGTACGGCAACCAGAGCCGCTGGACCACTCCGGAGGTCCTCGACGACATCAGGACCGTCAGCGCGGCGCTGACCGGGAGGGTCCTGTCACAGCTGCGGGAGCGCGGCCTCACCGCCGAGCGGCTGATCGGCAGCGAGGGGCTGATCAGCGCGGGCGCGGGCGAGCGCCTGTGGTGGCAAGGAAGGCGGCTCGTCGAACTGGACAACCTCGTCGGCCCGCCCACCGGCGTGAACACCGTGCCACTGCGGCACGCGCGGCCCGGCCACATCACTCTGCTGACCCCGCTGGCACGCAACCCGGCCGGCCAGGAGGTCAACACGGACGCCGACCGGGCCGCCGCCGCTGTGGCCGGCGCCGTCGGCGCCACCGATCTGGTGCTCGTCACCGATGTCGGCCACGTGACGGTGGACGGGAAGCCCGTCCACCGGATGTCCGGCGCGAGCGCCGCCACAGTGCGGGACACGGTCGCCGCCGACGGGATGCGCAAGAAGCTGCGGGCCGCGTGCGAGGCCCTGGAACGGGGCGTGGAGCGGGTCGTCATCGGCGACGCGCCCGTCACGGCCCTGCTCACCGGCCGCACCGGAACCGTCATCACCCGGGACTGAGGAGCAACCACATGCTGCGTCCCCGTGTCCTGGTCGTCGACAACGGAACCCTGTCGCTCCCCCAACTGTGCCTGCGCTTACGCACCTTGGGCTCACTCCCCGACACGGTGGACACGGCCTCGGTGCCTCACCGGCTCACGGGACGCCACCAGGCGATCGTGCTGAGCGGCACGAAGGTGCGCGCCCACGACCGCGAGCACTACGCGCCGCTCATCGACCTCGTCATGACCGCCGACGTCCCCGTCCTCGGGATCTGCGGCGGAATGCAGCTCCTCGCGGTCGCAGCGGGCGGCCGCCTCGCACCGGGCCCCCAGCGGGTCGGACGCAGCGAGGTGCGGGTCGACAAGGACGACCCGCTGTTCACGTACGTGCGGCCGACGGTGACGCTGTTCCAACGGCACACCCTGTACCTGCGGCACGCCCCCCGCGGCTTCCGGACCATCGGCCGCTCCCCCCAGGCCCCCGTGGAGTTCCTCCGCTCGCACACCGGCCGCCTCATCGGCTCCCAGGCCCACTTGGAGTACCGAACCGACGGCCACGAGATCCTGCGGGGTTTCACACGGTTCTACAGCTGAGCGGCTCTGACGAATTCGTGTCAGTCACGAACCGGTCTCTGTAGCTTGACGTGGGGGCCCCGCACTTTTCTTGTGCTCCAGCCCTCGAAAGGGGATTTGTAGGGAGTGGGTACGTTCTGTAATGATCATGAGGCCGGGCCACGAAAGGGTCCGTGAGCATTGAACAACAGGGGGCGGTAAACATCGAGGACGACTCTGTCAGTCCGGACGAACAGGGGCTCGCCCTCAGTAAAGGAACGACGTGTTTCAAGCGATATTTCAGGGCAACGGCCCCTGGGTCGCCCTTCTGGCGGTTACTGCCACACTGCTTGCCCTCGGGGTTTTCGCCTGGCTGAAGAAGCGGCGGCGGCCAGCGCTCATCCCCGGTGTATTTGTCGCTTATCTCGTCGTGGTCCTGGGCGTGACCCTACTCCTTACCGGTAGCGGCTCGGCCAGTCACGAATGCACGATCAACCGCCAGATCGCGGAGCCGTTCCATACGACTCAGGGTCTGCTCAACGGCCTGATGACGGTCCCACTCGGGTTTCTTGGGTTGTTGGCTTCGCGGCGTCGACTTCTCACCCTCGCGGGCGTCCTCCTCGCCCCCTGTCTCATCGAGCTGTCCCAGGGGACCATTAATGCATTCTCCCGGATTTGCGACAGCTCTGACGCTGAGATGAATATTCTTGGCGGCTTGGTCGGCATGGGGTGTGCCTGGCTGGCGGCCCACAGGTGGGGTATTGAATTCCGGTCCTACGCCGACGAACGTGTAACGGCCCTTGCGGCCACCGTAGTTGGCGTTATCGGAATCGGAGTGACCGTCCCACGCGTCGCGTTCACGGCTGTCGACGCCACCAGCATCCAGGCGGGCTCAAGTGAACAAGCGGACGCCATGCGCGAGGCGCTCGGTCAGGCGTTCGGAGTCGACTACACGTCTGTCGCCGACGGCAAACTCCAGTACACACCTGCGGGGGATGCCGGCGAGCGAGGTACTTTGCACTTCTCGAGTGACGAGGTCGACGCAGAAATGTCGTGGCCGTCGAAGCTGTCTTTCACAGCCTCGCTGGAGTACAGCGACACACCCACAAGCCGCTCTTTCCCCATCGATGGGCGAGAGCATCCACACCTCGCTCGCGGTGAAGCGAAGAAGTTGGCAACCCGGTACGCACAGGCCCACTATCCGTGGGTGAAGGATGCAACCAATGTGACGGTAGTTCCTGTCGCAGACGGCAAACTCGGGTGGCTCGCTTCCTGGCGGACCGTCGAGCAGAAGGTGCTGATGCCGGCCATGCTGGATGTGCAGATCAACACGGCGGGCCGCATCAGTCAACTGAACGTGTCACGGGGGCCGTCGCACTTCGACGACTTGCCGTCGGTCGAGGTCAGCCGTGGCCGGGCGATAGACAAGGTCAGGAAGTCCCTGCGACACCCGGAGGCATACGAGTTCCATGCGAATGTCATCAAGGCGGTTCGCCGTGATGGTCGATGGAACCCGGAGTACATCGTCCAAGCGATGGTGAAGGGCGCGGAGGACGATGATTCGGCGGACTTCACGGACTACTTCGTGGACGCCCACACCGGTCAACTGCGCAAGGAGCCTCCGCTGTGACATCCAAGCACTCCGCCGACCGCCCTTAGGGCAGGCGTTCGGTTGGTTCCGGCCGTTCCGTGGGCCGGTGCGGTCGGCACCTTGGAGTCCGCCTTCCTTCCGTATCCGACTCCCTGGCATTCGCGGCCAGGGAGTCGGATACGGGGAGGGGCGGACGCGGGTACGACACCGCGACGAACCCGGCCTGCCCGGGGCCCTGCGTCATCGCCCCACGGCAGGCCGCCGCACCGTGACCAAGCCGGGGCTTGGAAACAACCGGTCAGATGTCCCGGAACGTCTCGATCTGCGCGCCCACCGAGTTCAGGCGCTCCGCCAGGTCCTCGTAACCGCGGTTGATCACGTACACGTTGCGCAGGACCGACGTGCCCTCCGCCGCCATCATCGCTAGGAGCACGACCACGGCGGGACGCAGCGCGGGCGGGCACATCATCTCGGCGGCGCGCCAGCGGGTGGGGCCCTCGACGAGCACGCGGTGCGGGTCGAGGAGCTGGAGGCGGCCGCCGAGGCGGTTGAGGTCCGTGAGGTAGATCGCCCGGTTGTCGTAGACCCAGTCGTGGATCAGCGTCTTGCCCTGCGCCGCCGCCGCGATGGCCGCGAAGAAGGGGACGTTGTCGATGTTCAGGCCGGGGAACGGCATCGGGTGGATCTTGTCGATGGGCGCCTCCAGCTTGGAGGGGCGCACGGTGAGGTCGATGAGGCGGGTGCGGCCGTTGTCCGCCGCGTACTCCGCCGTCCGGTCGTGGTCGAGGCCCATCTCCTCCAGGACCGCGAGCTCGATCTCCAGGAACTCGATGGGCACCCGGCGCACCGTCAGCTCGGACTCGGTGACGACGGCGGCAGCGAGCAGGCTCATCGCCTCGACCGGGTCCTCGGAGGGGGAGTAGTCGACGTCGACGTCGATGGTGGGCACGCCGTGCACGGTCAGCGTGGTCGTGCCGATGCCCTCGACCTCGACGCCCAGCGCCTCCAGGAAGAAGCACAGGTCCTGGACCATGTAGTTCGACGAGGCGTTGCGGATGACGGTGGTGCCCGCGCTGCGCGCGGCGGCCAGCAGCGCGTTCTCGGTGACGGTGTCCCCGCGCTCGGTGAGGACGATGGGGCGGTCGGGGGACACGTCGCGTGCCACCTCGGCGTGATACAGCCCCTCGGTCGCCGCGATGTCCAGGCCGAACCTGCGCAGCGCGATCATGTGTGGCTCGATCGTGCGGGTGCCCAGGTCGCAGCCGCCCGCGTACGGCAGCTTGAAGTGGTCCATGCGGTGCAGCAGCGGGCCGAGGAACATGATGATCGAGCGGGTGCGGCGCGCGGCCTCCGCGTCGATGGCGTCCATGTCCAGCGTGGCGGGCGGCACGATCTCCAGGTCGACGCCGTCGTTGATCCAACGGGTGCGCACGCCGATGGAGTTGAGCACCTCCAGGAGGCGGTAGACCTCCTCGATGCGGGCGACGCGGCGCAGCACCGTGCGGCCCTTGTTGAGGAGGGACGCGCAGAGCAGCGCCACGCACGCGTTCTTGCTCGTCTTGACGTCGATGGAGCCGGAGAGCCGGCGGCCGCCGACGACTCGCAGATGCATGGGGCCCGCGTACCCGAGCGAGACGATTTCACTGTCGAGAGCCTCGCCGATTCGGGCGATCATCTCAAGGCTGATGTTCTGGTTGCCCCGCTCGATGCGGTTCACGGCGCTCTGGCTGGTGCTGAGCGCCTCGGCGAGCTGCGCCTGTGTCCAGCCCCGGTGCTGACGGGCGTCACGGATGAGCTTGCCGATGCGTACGAGGTAGTCGTCTGCCATGTGTCGAAGGTTATCTCAGATATGAGATGACGCGCGCGCTGGGGTGGGCCATATGAGGACCGGCCGTCCGGGGGACCTTTCGGACCTTTCCCCGCCCGGGAGTTCGTGGACGAGTTCGTGAACGAGTTCACGTCCGGGTTCGGCCCGAGTGCACCTGGGAGTCAGCCGCACCCGCACGACGCGTGCCGCCCGCCGTGCACCGACGCGTACGCCGTGGGCCGGGGCCCCGCCGCCGCCCGCGTCACCCGGGCGGCGGCCGCGCGTCCTGCCGACGACTGCGCGTCGTGCACCACTGTGCCTCCGACGAGCGTGAGGCGCACCTCGACAGAGCTGATATCGGCCACCGGACACCGCGTCACATCGCGGTCGAGCACCACGAGATCGGCTGCTTTTCCCCTCTCGACGGTCCCGGTGATGTGCTCCGTGCGGAGTTGACGCGCGGTGCCCGAGGTGTGCATGAGCAGGGAAGACGTACGGCTGATGCCTTCCTGCGCGCGGTAGAGGTCCCCCTCGCCCTCCATGCCCTCGCGGTCCACCGCAGTGCGTATCTGGTTCCAGACCTGCAGAGGGTCGACCGGCCAGTCCGAGCCACCCGCGAGCGCCGCGCGCCGCTTCTGGAGGCTGCGCGCCGGGTACTGCAAACGATGGCGCTCGGCCCCGATGTAGGGCAGCAGGGCGTCCATCGTCCACGTGTTGCGGGTGGCCCACTGGAGCTGCATGCAGGCGACGACGCCGAGCGCGGCGAAGCGGGGGAGGTCGGCGGGGTCGACCAGTTGGAGGTGGGCCGTGGTGTTGCGGAGATCGCGGCGGCCGGTCTTCCGCAGGGCGTACGCGTACCCGTCGAGGGACGTGCGCACGGCGCGGTCACCGATGGCGTGCGCGTGCATCTGCCAGCCCTCGGCGTTGAAGGCGGCGCTGAGCCGTCCGTAGTCGCGGGCCGAGACGTACAGGTCGCCGCGGTGTCCGGTGGGCCTGCCGTCCTTGTCGAGATAGGGCTCCAGGAGCGCCGCGGTCTGCGCCGGGTGCTCGATGACACCGTCGAGGAAGACCTTCACCGTGCCGAAGCGCAGTCCGCGTACGTCCCCGAAGTCCGCGCGCAGCCCCTTCGCGTACGCCACCGCCGCGGCCGGGTCCTTCGTCAGGTCGGTCTCGACGCGCAGCGCGGGCACGATGCGCTGGAGCAGCCGCCCCGACTCGGCGAGCCGCTGATAGAGCTTCAGCTCGCCGCGCCCGACGACGGCTTCCATGAAGGTGGTGATGCCGGACGCGGCGGCCTCGGCGAGGATTTTCGCCGCGGCCTGCGCCATCCGTGTCTCGTCGGGTTCGGGGATGTGCCGGGAGACGAGCGGCTGGGCGTCGTCCTTGAGCACACCGGTCGGCTCGCCGTCCGCACCCTTGACGATCTTGCCGCCGGCCGGGTCGGGCGTCGACGCGGTGACCTTCGCGATGTCCAGGGCGCGCCGGTTGGCCCACAGGTTGTGGCCGTCGCCGCCGCGCAGGGCGATCGGGCGCCGCGTGGGGAGGCTGTCGAGCAGGGAGTGGTGCGGGGCGGTGCCGTGGGGGAGGAGCCCGACCGGGTTCCAGTCCTCCACGACGAGCCACCCGTCGGGCTCCTGCTCCGCCGAGTCCTCCAGGAACCCCGTCAGCGTCTTCTGCAGCTCCTCGACCGTCTGCTCGGCCCCCGCCAGCGACGGCCGCAGCGAACGGCTCGCGGCGTCCATCGGGTGGGCGTGCCCGTCGTGGACGCCGCTCATGACGGTGCCGCCCCGCGCGTCGACGACGTCGGTGTCCCGCCCGACGAAACGCCTGACGGCGGCGTCCGTGCCGACGGAGAGTATCCGTCCGTCCCTGCCGACGGCCACCGCTTCGTGCCGGGCGCGGTCCGAAGTACCGGTGAAGACGTGGGCGTTGTGGACGACGAGGGCGGCGGAACGGCGCCGGCGGGAGGTGGGGGAGAGGGAGGCGGGGGAGGGGGAGGCGGCGGCGGGGCCGGCCGCGGCGGCGAGCCCGGCGGCTCCGGCTGCTCCCGCCGCCGCGAGGAGACCGCGCCGGGAGAGGGGAGGGGGCGCAGAGGGCAGAGAGGACGAAGAGAACGAAGAGAACGAAGAGGCGTACGACTGGGACACGACCACACTCCAACGCGTAGCGGTGACGGTTATCGGGCGACGGTTATCGGGTCGACGGTTATCGAGCCGACGGCTATCGGGTCGACGGCCATCGGGTGGAGGGAACCCTCGACGAGTAATCCGTTAACCAGAACCCGTCCCCGGCTGCGGATTCCGTACGATGTGGCGCGTGCCAGGGCCGACTCTCGCCGACATAGCCCGCGCCGCGGAGGTCTCGACGGCGACGGTCTCGCACGCCCTCAACGGCACCGGCAGGATCGGCGACGCCACCCGCCGCAGGGTCCGCGAGACCGCGACACGGCTCGGCTACGGAACCCCGGGCCCGCAACGCTGCCGCACACTCGGCGTCGCCGTCACCACGTTCGCAACCGCCTGGAACTACACGGAGATCGCCTACTTCTCACGTGCCGTCACCGCGGCCACGTCGGCGGCCCACGCGCGCGGCTACGCCCTCACCACGCTTCCCGCCGACCGCGCCGCCGACGACTCCTGGCACAGCCTCGCCGTCGACGGCATGCTGATCGTGGACAGCCCGCGCGGCGACCCCATGGTCCGCGCCCTGCGCGCCCGCGGCATCCCGCTCGTCTTCGACGGCGTCCCCGGCGACCCGCACCCGGGCGACCACTGGGTCGACAACGACCACGACACGACCACCCGCACGGTCCTGGACCACCTCGCGGACTCCGGAGCCCACCGGATCGCCCTGCAGTCCGGCAGCGGCGACGAGCACTACGCCCGCGCGGTGACGGCGGCGTACGAGCGGTGGTGCGGGGAGCGCGGCACGGCCCCGCTGATCGTGCCGTTCGACCCGGCCGACGGCCAGGGGCACGCGTTCGACGCCCTGTTGGGGCGCCGGGACCGCGCCGACGCCGTCTACGCCGCGTACGACCCGGGCGGCCGCCAGCTCCTGGCCGCCGCGGCCCGGCACGGCCTGCGCGTCCCGGACGACCTGCGCGTGGTGTGCGCCAGCGAGGACCCGGCCTACGCGGCGACCGAACCGCCCGTGTCCACGGTGACCCTCGACCCGGAGCGGACCGCGCGCGCCGCCGTCGGTCTCCTCGTCGGCCTGGTCGAGGAGGGCCCCGCGGCGGCACGCGGCCCGGTCGTGGTCCCCGCGCGGCTGCTGGTCCGCGCGTCGTCCGGCGCTCAGCCCGCGGCCGGATAGTCGACGTAGCCCTCCGCTCCGCCCTGGTAGTACGTGGCCGGGTCGCCGGTCGCCAGTTCACGGCCGAGGGCGAACCGGCTGACCAGGTCGGGGTTGGCGACGAAGTGCGTGGCGAACGACACGGCGTCGGCGACGCCCGCAGCCACGGCCGCGTCGGCGGAGTCCCGGCCGAAGCCGTTGTTCACGATCAGCGGGCCCTCGAAGCGCCGACGGTAGCGGGCGAACGCTCCGGGGTCCGGGGCGTCGCCGCCCGCGAGGTCCGGTCCACGCAGGTGCAGATACGCCACCGGACCGCCCCCGGAAAGGTCGTTCAGGGCCGTCACCAGCTCGTCGAAGTCGGCGAGCGTCGACGCGTCGGGGGTGAAGCACCCGCCGTCCCAGTAGGGCGAGAGCCGCACCCCCACGCCCTGCCCCGGCCAGGCGGCCGCCGCCGCGTCGACCACGTCGAGCAGCAGACGCCGCCGGCGCGCGCGGTCGCCGCCGTACGCGTCGGTGCGCAGATTGAGCCGCGGATTGAGGAACTGGGCGGGCAGGGACACCCCGAGGGCGCCGATCTCGACGCCGTCGAACCCGGCGCGGCGGGCGTTGTACGAGGCGACGCGGTACTCCTCGACGGTCTTCTCGATGTCCGCGAGGGTCATGGCGCGTGGCGTGACGGTGTCCTTGAACCCGCCCGCGGTGAAGGACTTCTCCCCGGGGTCGACCGCCGAGGCCCCGAGGGGCCGCTCGCCGCCCAGGTGGTCGGGGTGCGAGGCGGCCCCGGCGTGCCACAGCTGCTGCACGATGCGGCCGCCGAGGGCGTGCACGACCTCGGTGACGCGTCGCCACCCGGCGACCTGCGCCTCGCTGTAGACGCCCGGCACGTTCAGGAAGCCGATCGCCCGCTCGCTCACCCAGGTCCCCTCGGTGACGATGAGCCCGGCGCCCGCCCGCTGCCCGTAGTACGCGGCGTGCAGTTCCGTCGGCGCGAGAGCGCTGTTCGTGGCGCGGGCCCGGGTGGTCGGCGCCATCACGACACGGTTGGGCAGGCGCAGGGGGCCCACGTCGAGCCCGTTCAGCAGGGTCCGGGTGAGGGTGGTGGACATGATGGTGTCTCCTTCGTCGGGAGTCCGTCGGGAGCCCGTCGGGTTAAGGTCGCGGCGGCTCGGAGCCGTACGACATGAATCGGAGCCGTACGACATGAAGGTGACGGGGCACGACGGGAAGAGGTGACCGATGGACGGGCAGGAGCTTCTCGCCGAACGGTTCGAGGCGCACCGGGGACACCTGCGCGCGGTCGCCCACCGCATGCTCGGCTCGCTCAGCGACGCCGACGACGCCGTCCAGGAGACCTGGCTACGCCTCAGCCGCACCGGCGACGACGAGATCGAGAACCTCACGGGCTGGCTGCGCACCGTCGTCTCCCGCCTCTGCCTGGACATGCTGCGCTCCGCCGCGTACCGCCACGAGGAGCCGGCCGGCGGTCAACTCCCGGACACCATCGGCGAGTTCAAGGCCGGCGCCGCCCCGGACGAGGAGGTGCTGCTCGTCGACTCGGTGGGCCGGGCGCTGCTCGTGGTCCTCGACAGGCTGGGCCCCGCCGAGCGCGTCGCGTTCGTGCTGCACGACCTGTTCGCCGTGCCGTTCGCGGACATCGCGCCCATCGTCGAGCGCACCCCCGTCACGACGAAGAAGCTCGCGAGCCGCGCCCGTCAGAAGGTGCGGGGCACACCTCGCACCGCCGCCCCCGACCTCGCCCGGCACCGGCACGTCGTCGACGCCTTCCTCACCGCGTCGCGCGACGGCGACCTGGAAGCGCTGCTCACCGTCCTCGCGCCGGACGTCGTGCGCAGGGCCGACCTTGGCGCACTCCCTGCGGGCCGCGCGGCGGAGATCCGCGGCGCGCGGGCCGTGGCGGAGGAGACGGTGCTCCTCAAGGCCAACGCCCGCTTCGCGGAGGCGGCGCTCGTCGACGGCGCGGTGGGCGTCGTCGTGGCCCCGCGCGGCCGCCTGCTCCTCGCGCTTCTGGTCAGCGTGGAGGGCGAACGGGTGGCCGCGTACGAGGTGATCGCCGACCGCTCCCGCCTGGCGGAGCTGGACGTGTCGGTGCTCCCGCCGGTGGGCTGACCGGGTCGGGCGATGGAGTCGCGGCTCGCGCCGGTGGGCTGACCGGGTCGCGCGGTGGGGTCGCGTCTCGCGCTGGTGGGCTGACCGGGTCCCGCGGTGGAGTCACGGCTCCCGTACCGCCCCGGCGACCACCGAGGTCACGACCTTCCGGACGGCCTCGCGCGGTGTGTCCTCGTGGCCGGCGAAGAGCAGGTGTCCGCTGCCGATCAGGGTGAACGCGAGCGTGTCGGTGTCGGTGTCCGGGGTGAGGCGGCCGAGTTCGCGCTCCGCCGTGAGGTAGGCGGCGAGCACGCCCCCCGCCTCCGTGAGGAGGGGGATGCCGACGGGCGTGGTGTGCCGCAGCCGCGCGCGCAGCGCGTCCCGCGAGGCGACCAGGCCGAGGACGCCGAGCGCGACGGGCCCGAACAGGTCCGTCAGCGCGGCGCTCACGTGGTCGACGACCGTGCCCGTCCCCGCCGCGGCCCGCAGCGCGGCGCCCAGGGCCTCGACCTCGCGAATCCGGTCGAGGACCAGCTCGGCGAGGAACGCGTCGAAGTCGGCGAAGTGGCGGTGCAGGACCCCCTTGGCGCAGCCCGCCTCCGTGGTGACCGCCCGGCTGGTCAGCGCGTTCGGCCCATCCCGGAGCAGGACGCGTTCGGCGGCGGCGAACAGCTGCTCGCGCACATCGCGGATGGCCACTCCTGTCGGCACGTGGGTCCTGCCTCTCTCGTGCTCGTTCCTACGTTCCGTTCACCCCGCCCCGTTGACGAGTGGGCGCGTGCCCACTCAAAGTGGGCACATGCCCACTATCCCTGAGAACGAGCCCCACCGACACCGTCGTACGGCTGAATCCTTCGGCGCGGACGCCGAGCGTTACGACCGGGCCCGCCCCCGCTACCCCGACGCCCTGGTCCGACGCGTCGTCGCGGCCGCCCCGGGACCCGCCGTCCTCGATGTCGGCTGCGGCACCGGCATCGCCGCCCGGCAGTTCATGGCGGCGGGCTGCTCGGTGCTCGGCGTCGAGCCCGACGAACGGATGGCGGACTTCGCGCGGCGGCTCGGGGTGTCGGTCGAGGCGGCGGCGTTCGAGGCGTGGGAGCCGGCGGGCCGGGAGTTCGACGCGGTGGTCGCCGGGCAGGCCTGGCACTGGGTCGACCCGGTCGCGGGAGCGGCCAAGGCCGCGCGGGTGCTGCGGCCCGGCGGCAGCCTCGTGCTGTTCTGGAACGTGCCCGAGCCGCCGCCCGCCGTGACGGAGGCGTTCGCCGAGGCGTACGAGAGGGTGGCTCCCGGCTCGCCGCTCGACGTCCGTGCCGCACCGCGGCGGGCCAGGGACGGCTCCGGGCCCCTCCTGTCGAGGGCCGCCGACGGCATCCGCGCGGCGGACGCGTTCGACACCCCCGAGCGGTGGCACTTCGACTGGGAGACGGCCTACACCCGGGACGCGTGGCTGGACCAGCTGCCGACGCAGGGCAGCCTCACGACGCTCCCGCCGGACGCGGTGTCCCAGGTCCTCGACGCCGTCGGCGCGGCCGTCGACGCGCTGGGCGGCGGCTTCACCATGCGCTACACGACCGTGGCACTCGCGGCCAGGACTGCCCGCTCCGGGCAGCGCTGAGCGCGGGCGGGAGGGCGTGCCTCGTCGTACCCGGGGGGTCATGTACTAGAGTTATCTCGACATCGAGATATCTGCCGAGGCGCACCAGAAGCCGCCACTCGGTAAGGGTTACCTAACTAAGCCTTACCTTAGCGGACCGACGAGGAGTCGTGGCGGCAGGATGTACGGAACGCGCGAAAAAATCTGAAGGAGACTGTCGTGTCGGCGAACAGCTTCGACGCCCGCAGCACGCTGCGCGTGGGCGACGAGTCGTACGAGATCTTCAAGCTGGACAAGGTCGAGGGCTCCGCACGCCTTCCCTACAGCCTGAAGGTGCTGCTGGAGAACCTGCTCCGTACCGAGGACGGCGCGAACATCACCGCCGACCACATCCGCGCGCTCGGCAACTGGGACTCCCAGGCTCAGCCGTCGCAGGAGATCCAGTTCACGCCGGCCCGCGTGATCATGCAGGACTTCACCGGCGTTCCGTGCGTCGTGGACCTGGCGACCATGCGTGAGGCCGTGAAGGAGCTCGGCGGCGACCCGGCGAAGATCAACCCGCTGGCCCCGGCCGAGCTGGTCATCGACCACTCCGTCATCGCCGACAAGTTCGGCACCGCCGAAGCGTTCGGCCAGAACGTCGAGCTGGAGTACGGCCGCAACAAGGAGCGCTACCAGTTCCTGCGCTGGGGCCAGACCGCGTTCGACGAGTTCAAGGTCGTCCCCCCGGGCACCGGCATCGTCCACCAGGTCAACATCGAGAAGCTGGCGCGTACGGTCATGGTCCGTAACGGCCAGGCCTACCCCGACACGCTGGTCGGCACGGACTCGCACACCACGATGGTCAACGGCCTGGGCGTCCTGGGCTGGGGCGTCGGCGGCATCGAGGCCGAGGCCGCGATGCTGGGCCAGCCGGTCTCCATGCTCATCCCGCGCGTCGTCGGCTTCAAGCTGACGGGTGAGCTGCCCGCCGGCACCACCGCCACGGACCTCGTCCTCACGATCACCGAGATGCTGCGCAAGCACGGCGTCGTCGGCAAGTTCGTCGAGTTCTACGGCGAGGGCGTCGCCGCCACCTCCCTCGCCAACCGCGCCACCATCGGCAACATGTCGCCGGAGTTCGGCTCCACCGCCGCGATCTTCCCGATCGACGACGAGACGCTGAAGTACCTGCGCCTGACCGGCCGTGACGAGCAGCAGGTCGCGCTCGTCGAGGCGTACGCCAAGGAGCAGGGCCTCTGGCTGGACCCGGCCGCCGAGCCCGACTTCTCCGAGAAGCTGGAGCTCGACCTCTCCACGGTCGTTCCCTCCATCGCAGGACCGAAGCGTCCGCAGGACCGCATCGTCCTCGCCAACGCCTCCGAGCAGTTCAAGATCGACGTCCGCAACTACGTCGACAGCGTGGACGAGGCCGGCAAGGAGTCCTTCCCGGCCTCCGACTCCCCGGCCACCACGAACGGCGTCCCGTCGAACCCGGTCCTCGTGACCGCCCCCGACGGCTCGACGTACGAGCTGGACCACGGCGCCGTCACCGTCGCCGCGATCACCTCCTGCACCAACACCTCGAACCCGTACGTGATGGTCGCCGCCGCGCTCGTCGCGAAGAAGGCCGTCGAGAAGGGTCTGACCCGGAAGCCGTGGGTCAAGACCACCCTCGCCCCGGGCTCGAAGGTCGTCACCGACTACTTCGACAAGGCGGGCCTGACCCCGTACCTCGACAAGGTCGGCTTCAACCTCGTCGGCTACGGCTGCACCACCTGCATCGGCAACTCGGGCCCGCTGCCCGACGAGGTCTCGAAGGCCGTCAACGAGCACGACCTGGCCGTGACGTCCGTCCTCTCCGGCAACCGGAACTTCGAGGGCCGCATCAACCCCGACGTCAAGATGAACTACCTGGCGTCCCCGCCGCTGGTCGTCGCGTACGCCCTCGCCGGCTCGATGAAGATCGACATCACGACCGAGGCGCTCGGTGTCGACCAGGACGGCAACCCGGTCTACCTCAAGGACGTCTGGCCCTCCGAGGCCGAGGTGAACGACGTCGTCGCCAACTCCATCGGCGAGGACATGTTCAACAAGTCCTACCAGGACGTCTTCGCGGGTGACGCCCAGTGGCAGGCGCTCTCGATCCCGACCGGCAACACCTTCGAGTGGGACACCGAGTCGACGTACGTCCGCAAGCCCCCCTACTTCGAGGGCATGACGATGGAGACCACCCCGGTCTCCGACATCACGGGCGCCCGCGTCCTCGCCAAGCTGGGCGACTCGGTCACCACCGACCACATCTCCCCGGCCGGTGCGATCAAGGCCGACACCCCGGCCGGCAAGTACCTGACGGAGCACGGCGTGCAGCGCCGCGACTTCAACTCGTACGGCTCGCGCCGCGGCAACCACGAGGTCATGATTCGCGGCACGTTCGCGAACATCCGCCTGCGCAACCAGATCGCGCCGGGCACCGAGGGCGGCTTCACGCGTGACTTCACGCAGGAGGACGCGCCGGTCTCGTTCATCTACGACGCCTCGCGCAACTACATCGACCAGGGCATCCCGCTGGTCGTCCTCGCGGGCAAGGAGTACGGTTCCGGCTCGTCCCGCGACTGGGCCGCCAAGGGCACCGCGCTCCTCGGCGTCAAGGCCGTCATCGCCGAGTCGTACGAGCGCATCCACCGCTCGAACCTCATCGGCATGGGCGTCCTGCCGCTCCAGTACCCGGAGGGCCAGACCGCCTCTTCCCTCGGCCTGACCGGCGAGGAGACCTTCTCCTTTACCGGCGTCGAGGAGCTGAACAACGGCTCCACGCCCCGCACGGTCAAGGTCACCACCGACACCGGTGTCGAGTTCGACGCGGTCGTCCGCATCGACACCCCCGGTGAGGCGGACTACTACCGCAACGGCGGCATCATGCAGTACGTGCTGCGCAGCCTGATCCGCAAGTAAGTCGGCGGGCAGGACACAGCAGGCAGTCGAGGGCCGTACCCCCGGACACGTTCCGGGGGTACGGCCCTCGCCGCGTCCTTCAGCTCAGAGGAACGCTCTTCACGGCCGACAGCAGCGGGATGAGGACGTAGTCGCCGTTGCCCGCGCCGCAGACCGGCCGTGTGTCGACGGTATTGGAGATGTTCGTGCCCGTCGTGTACCGGTTGTCCGGGGCGGGCACGACGCTCGTCATGTGACTCTTGAGCCGCTCCGAGTAGTACACGCACTGGTGCAGGTTGAGGCGGCTGCCCGCGGTCAGATCCAGGGGCAGGGAGCCCGAGAGGCCCGGGTTCGGCACGTGGTTGCCGTTGCCGGGACCGCAGGTCGGTGAGGTCTCCTTCGTGTCGGAGACCTTCGTGCCGGTGGAGTAGCGCCCGTCGCCGCTCGGCGTCACCAGGGTGGTGAAGCGGTCGGTGGTCGCGCTCCGGTAGTAGTCGCACTGCTGGAGGTTGAGGTAGCGCCCCGTGCCGAGGTCCAGCGCCTTGACGCCGTGCAGGATCGGCACGGGGACGTGATTGCCGTTACCCGCGCCGCAGGCCGCCGTGGTGTCGGCGGTGGCGGAGTGCTTCGTGCCGGTGGAGTAGCGGCCGTCGCCGCTCGGTGTCACGAACGTGTTGAAGTGGTCGTCGAGGCTGCTCGCGTAGTACGCGCACTGGTGCAGGTTCAGATAGCCGGAGGCGGCGGCCGCGCCCACCTGCCGGCCCTGCTGACCCGGGACCGCGGCGGCCGTTCCGGCCGCCCCGGCCGTCCCCAGGAAAGTGCCCACGCCGACCGCGAGGGCGAGTGCCGGTCGCCACACGCGCATGGCCGTCCATCGCGTCATTTCGGTTCTCCCGTCCGGGTGCGGGCTGCGCTCCGGAACCGTCCCGCACTTCCTGCGACAACGGTCCCAGGGGTGCCCCGCGCCCCGATACCCCGAAACGTGGGGAGTTGTCGGCTACGTCTGCGGCCACCCGCCGTACGGCACCGTGATGAGCTCCATCGCGTGCCCCGTCGGATCCAGGAAGTACACGCCCCGGCCGCCGTCGTTGCGGTTGAACTCGCCCGGCTGCTTCTGGTGCGGGTCGGCCCAGTGCTCGATGCCGTGTGCTCTGATCTTCTCGTACGCCGCCTCGAACTCCGCCTCCGAGATCAGGAAGGCGTAGTGCTGCGGGGTGATCGACTCGGCGGGGACGGTCGCGAAGTCGAGGGTGACCGAGTTGCTGAGGGCGACCGCGATGAACGGGCCCCATTCTGCGGTGATTTCGAGGCCCAACAGCTCCGCGAAGAACTCGGCGGACTTCCGGTTGTCCCGGGCATGGACGATCGTGTGATTCAGCTGAACCGACAAGGAATGCCTCCACAAGGCATCTCCCGACACCTCCATGCCTCACCCAGCCGGTGACCGACACGCGATGTCGCCGTGGATCATAGGCACGTCGACACCGCGCTGTCGAGCGGGACTTGTCCGGCTACCTCTTCCCGAGAGCCAGGAACACACCCGTCGCCGCAACGAGCACCGCTGCGGCCGCCCACGCGAACGCCGCCCGGAAGTCGCCCACTTGGGCCGTGCCGCCGACCGCGCCGCCCACCAGGGCCGCGAGGCCGAGCGAGCCGCCGAGCTGGTCGACCGAGCGCTGTACGCCGGACGCCGTGCCCGCGTCGGCGTCCGTCACGTCGGACAGGGCGGCGTTCTGCAACGCGATCAGGCCGACGCCCATGCCGGCGGCGACGGCGACCATGCCGGGCAGGACGTCCACCCACAGGCTGCCGCGGTCGGGCAGCCGCGCCAGCAGCCCGAGCCCCGCCGCGGTCAGGAGCAGGCCCGCCACGGACGCGTACGCGCTACCGAGCACGCGGATGATCCGGCTCACCACCGCCACGGCGACCAGCAGCGCGGCACAGAAGGGCAGGTAGGCCAACCCGGCCTGCAGAGGCGTGAGATCGAGGACGTTCTGAAGGTAGAGCGTCGCGAGGAAAAACGTCGTGGAGAGGCCCGCGCTGAGCGGCACCGTCGCCGCGTTCGCGACCGCGCGGGTGCGGTGCGCGAAGAAGGAGAGCGGCACGAGCGGGCTCTTCGTGCGCCGCTCGACGACCACGAACGCGCCGAGGAGCACGCACCCGCCGAGCGCCGCGGGCACGGAGTGGCGCAGCACGCCGAAGACGAGCAGCAGGGGCCCGGAGGTGAGGAGCGCGGCGCCCGGCAGGTCGAGCCGATGGTCACGGCGGCGAGGCCCGTCCGGTCGTACGAGGGCGGGGGTCGCCAGGAGCACGAACGCGACGACCGGCACGTTGATGCCGAAAATCCAACGCCAGCCCACGAGTTGGACGAGGGCGCCGGACAGCAGGACGCCGACGACGAGGCCGCTCGCGGAGATCGCCCCCCAGATGCCGAGCGCCCTGGCGCGTTCGGCGGGCTCCGGGTGGAGGAGTGCGATCAGCGACATCGCGGCGGGGGAGGCGAGCGCTTCACCCGCGCCCTGCGCGAAGCGGGCGGCGATCAGCGCCTCCAGGTTCGGTGCGAGCCCGGCGGCGAGGGAGGCGAGGGCGAAGATCCCGGCGCCGAGCAGGAACATCCGCCGCCTGCCCAGCAGATCGGTGAGCCGCCCGCCGAGCAGCAGCAGCCCGCCGCCGATCAGGGTGTAGCCGGTGACGACCCAGGAGAGGGTGCTCGCCCCGGCGTGGAAGTGCGCGCCGATGGTGGGGACCGCGACGTTCACGACGGTGACGTCGATGGCGATGAGGAACTGGAGGAGGGAGAGCAGCGCGAGGGTGAGGGGACGACGGTCGCGCACAGAGGTGCTTTTGCTGTTCTTGGCGTTCATGAAGTGGGCACTCCAGATCGGCCCCGGGCCGGCCGACGGGCTTCGGCGGGGGCGGAGGAAGACGGACGCTTCCGTGCCACGGGCCCGCGCGGGGGCGGGCAGGGCACCTGGAGTTACTCGGTCACGGACACGCGGGGGACGGTAGCGGACGGGATGGCGGGGCGCACGTGAATATCCGGTGCGGACCGGCGGCGGCGCCCAAGAGGGCCGCTGGACCTGCTCCGGTACGGAAAATCCGTGGACGGGGCCGCGGTGGGCCGCCTAGTGTGGCTCCACGCCCTGCGATGGATGGAAGGAGGCGAGTGCTGTGCAGTTCACACCTTTCCGGCGCTCCCTTTCTCCGCTGTCCCGGCGTGTGCGTGAGTTCTGACCGGGAGCGCTCCAAGCAGTTTGTATCCCGGAGGAATCCATGACCGATCCGGTCATCCGCACGCTCTCCGCGAGCGACGCTCATCTCTTCGACGCACTCCCCGATCCCCTGGGCGCCCGCGAGGGCCACCGGCGCACCCGGTTCCGCCCCGACTGGAAGCGCGTCGCCCTCCGCGACGGCGAGGTCGTCGCACGCGGCGCCTGGTGGGGCGGCCCCGACGACCCGGAGCCCGTCAACATCAACTGGTTCGATGTGGCCGAGGGCGAGGAGGAGGCCGGCGCCCAACTCCTGCGCTCCGCCCCCCGGCAGGTCGAACTCGAGATCAATCTGCCCGGCGGCTGGCGGGAAAGGACCGACCTGCGCGCCGCCGGCGAGGCGCGCTTCGCCGCCGCACGAGCCGCGGGCTACGAACTCCTCGTGGAACGCTTCGTGTACCGCTGGACCCCGGAGCGAGGGATGCCCGAGCGTCCCGGACGCCTCCGCTTCAGCGCCGAACCCGACGACACCGTGTTCTTCGACGCGCTGCGCCGCATCCACTCCGTCACCCTGGACGCCCACGCGCTCAGCGCCGTCGAGGAGGGCGGCCTCGACCAGGCCGCCCAACAGGAACTCGACTTCTTCCGCTGGTGCCCCTCCCCACGGGAGTGGTGGCAGATCGCGCGCACGCCCGGCGGAGACCTGGCGGGCATCCACATCCCGGCCCACAACCCCTCCGGCCCCACCATCGGCTTCATCGGAGTCGTCCCCGAACAGCGCGGCCGCGGCTACGCGTACGACCTCCTCGCGGAATGCACCCACTTCCTCGTCGAGCGGGGCGCGGAGTTCATCGGCGGAGCGACGGACCAGGGCAACTTCCCCATGGCCGCGAACTTCACCAAGGCGGGCTTCCCGGTCATCCGTGAACGCATCAACTTCCACCCGGCGGGCCGGACGGCTTAGCGCCTCGCGAGGCGCAGCGCCCGGCGAGGCGTAGCGCGCTGACATGGGGGTGGGTACGGGGGCGGATTCCGGCCCGCCCCCTTGTCAGGAGGCTCGCGAGAGCCCGCAGGTCTGGACTTGTCCGCGCAGGCTCTCTACGCTCAGCCGCACCACACACTGAGAGCGCTCTCTATCGTTCAACTCTGGTCTACCGCACCCCTGTTGGAACCACGAGAGGACACCAAGTGAGACGCAAGACCAGCGCACGCCTCGGCCTGTCCGCGTTACTTCTGGCGACCGCCTGTGTCGGCACCGGACTCGTGCCCGCCGCTGCCGCCGACCCGGGCACCACCTCCTCCGGCTCCGGCTCCGAAAGGGCACCCGGCTCCGAAAAGGCGCCCGCCTCCGACGGTCTGCTCCGGGCGATGGAGCGCGACCTCGGCCTGTCGCCCGCCGCCGCGCGCGAGCGGCTCGCCGACGAGAAGCAGGCCGTAAAGGTCGAACGTGCGGCGAAGAAGGCGGCCGGCGAGACGTTCGGCGGGGCCTGGTTCGACGCCGGGCGCGGGCGGCTGACCGTCGCCGTGACCGAGCGCTCCGCCGCCGCGGACGTACGCGCGACGGGCGCCGACGTCCGCTTCGTCGAGCACAGCGCCGCACACCTGGACGCGGCGAAGAAGCGCGTCGACAAGCTCAAGGCCCCCAAGGGCATCGCCAGTTGGCGCGTCGACGCCAAGGCCAACCGGCTCGTCGTCGACGTCGTCGAGGGCCACCGCGCCGACAACGATGTCAGCTCCTTCCTGCAGCGTGCCCGCGCCACCGCCCCCCTGCGCGTGGACACCGTTCAGGAGGCCCCGAGCACCTTCGCCGCCGGAACCGTCGGCGGCGACCCGTACTACACCGGCAACGTCCGCTGCTCCATCGGCTTCTCCGTGCACGGCGGCTTCGTCACGGCCGGGCACTGCGGCGGCGTGGGCGCGGGGGTGCGCGGCTGGGACGGCTCCAACATCGGCTCGTTCCAGGGCTCTTCGTTCCCCGACAACGACTACGCGTGGGTGTCCGTCGGCAACGGCTGGTGGACCGTGCCGGTCGTGCTCGGCTGGGGCGCCATCCCCGACCGGCTGGTCAAGGGGTCCGCGGAGGCGCCGGTCGGCTCGTCGATCTGCCGCTCCGGTTCCACCACGAAGTGGCACTGCGGGAATCTCCTCGCCAAGAACGAGACCGTCAACTACTCGGGCGGCGCGGTCGTGCGCCAGCTGACCAAGACCAGCGTCTGCGCCGAGGGCGGCGACTCGGGCGGCTCGTTCATCAGCGGTGACCAGGCCCAGGGCGTGACGTCCGGCGGCTGGGGCAACTGCAGCAGTGGTGGCGAGACGTGGTTCCAGCCGGTGAACGAGATTCTCCAGCGGTACAATCTGCGACTGCACACCGCCTGACGGCCGCACACCGCCTGATCGAAGGTGCGCCCGGTGGTTCGGACCGCCGAACCGCCGGGCGCGACCTCCCCGCCCACCGCGCCTCGGGCCGCGGCCCCGATCCGGCGACGGCGCCGCGACGTACCGTCCGCGGAACTGAGTCATCCCCCCGATTCATCCCCCCGATTCATCCCCCCGATTCCCCCGGCCCGGCCCGCACCACTCCCTCCCGCAGCCTGATCCACACGGCGAGGATCACACACGCCGCCAGACAGCCCGCCGCGGTGATCAGCAGTGCCGTGTCGGCGGCCGCCTCCGAACCCACGCCGCGGTCCTGGTCGGTGACGGCCCCGGCCAGTCCGACGCCGAGGCCGGCGGCCACGGTGATGACCGTCTTGGTGACTCCCGACGCCTCCCCGGCCCGCTCCGGCCGGATCACCGCCTGGGTGGCGATGAGCGTCAGTGAGTTGGCCACTCCGAGGACCGCGCCGCCCACGGTGGCCACGGCTACGTACAAGGTGAGGGAGGAGGTCCGGGCGAGGCACGCCAGAACCAGCGCTCCCCCGCACAGGCAGCCCGCCATCAGCCGGACCGCGGCCCGTGGCGGCACCCGCCCGGCGAGCGGCCCGGCGAGCGCCATGGCCAGCGCGGGAGCGAGGAACGCGGTGCCCGCGAGGACGACCGAGAGGTCCCACTGGCCCTGGAGCGTCAGGGGTACGACGAACAGGAACATCACGGTGGTGGTGTTGGCCACGGCACCGGCCAGGGTGAGCGCCATGTACGGGCCGTTGCGGAACAGGCTGAGCTCCACCAGCGGATGGGCCGCGGCCCGCTCACGCCGTACGAACAGGATCAGCAGGGCTGCCGTGACGGCCACGCCCGCCAGTGCGGCGGGCCACGGCCAGCGCGGTCCGCGGTCGATGACGACGCAGAGCGCGGCGAGTGCGGCCGTGGCACCGGCCAGACCGCTCCAGTCGACGCTGCGGGGCGCACTGGTGTCGTAGCTCTCGGCGGTGCGTGAGGCACAGACCGCGCCGAGCACGGCGAGCGGGACGTTGAGCCAGAACACGGCGCGCCAGGACACCGACTCGGTCAGGGCGCCGCCGATGAACGGACCGCAGGCGGTGGCGATCCCGCCGATGCCGAGGGCCCAGCCGGTGGCACGGCCCCGCAGTTCGGCCGGGTAGACGTTGGTCAGCAGGGACAGCCCCACCGGCATGATCATGGCGGCTCCCGCGCCCTGGGCCACCCGGGCGCCCACGAGGACGGGCAGGGTCGGGGCGAGCGCGCAGACCAGCGAGGACGCGCCGAACACGGCAAGCCCCGCGACCAGGAGCCGCCGTCGGCCGAACAGGTCGCCGAGCCGTCCCGCCCCCAGCATCAGCGTGCCGGTGGACAGCAGGTACGCGCTGATCACCCACTGGAGACCGTCTCCGCCCGCGTGCAGGTCGCGGCCGATCTGCGGCAGGGCGAGGTTCAGGCCGAACGAGTCGAGCTGGATGCAGAACACACCTACGGACATGGCGAGGAGTGCCCATCGCCGGGTGGGGAAGGGCGGCGTCGTCGTGCCGCCGGCACCGTCCCTCAAGGTCGCGCCCTTGCTCACGATTGCCCACTTCTCCTCATGGTCGGCCCCTTCGGGGGTGGTTCCTGCTGCCGCCGCACGGCCGTGCGGCGGCACGAGACGCTGGTGATGAGGGGGAAGGTCGCAGCCGAAGAGCGCTCCTGGACGTACGTCCTGGACACGGAGCGCCGCTGCGGAGAGAGGGGTGGCGATGAGAAGTGGGGGCCGGGGTGGAGAGGGCTGCCCACGGGAAGTCCGATGTGCCACGTCGACGGGGCCGCTGCGTGGATGACACACGCAGGTCCGTGACTCGACCGGCGGTCGGGACGACAACAACGTAACTGGTCCCCGGGCACTTGCCAACCCACCCCTGTGAGGGCCCGGAGAAAGCATTCAGCCATCATGGGCAACGCTGCGGACTGTGACCCTCCGGTCGCATGGGGTGCCTTCCTCCCGCGGCTGCGCGGCGTCGCGCTCCGGACCTCCGCGCCGTGAACTCCCAGCTGAGTGCCGCGCGTTGGCCGTTCCGCGAATCGACAGGGACGGCGTCACGGCCCCGCCGTCCGCACGTGGCGCGACCGCATGGTCACCATCCGTACCGCCCGGGCGGGTTCTTGCTTCCTACACCGATCAAGTGCCTGGTCAGTCGCCGTGAAGCGCCCGAGAGCCACGGCCGCTCGGCGGGACGGCCTGTTCCCCACCCTGGGGCCTTGGCTTCCGGTTCAACCACCTGTTAGTAATTTCATGCGGCAGACGAATGCCATTCCTGCACTTTCCCCCCATGGATCAGGCGGATGTGATGTCGTTAGATGCGCAGGGGACCGCTACTCCGACGCGCCGGATAGCACCCACCCGCAGGACGCGCTACAAGGCGGAGATTGCTTCGGTTTCTCCGGATTCGAGCAGGAACACCTTCGAGCAGTACGAAACATGTTTTCTCGGTGTCAGCCTGGAAAACAGCAACTTCACCACTCCCAAACTCACGAGCATGGTCAAGTGGATCTCCCGGAGGTTCGCGCGATGCACCGTGCTCATCGGCGACAGCATTCACCGGCTCACTCTGGAGTCGACTCAGGGCCTGCCCCCCGACCGCGCCAGGGAACGGGCGCTCGACCTCGGTCGACGCTTTGCCGAGGCCGCGGAGAAGGTGTTCGACGAGTACCGCGACAGCACCGAGTTCACGGTCCTGACCTGCGGTGAAGTGCAAGCAGGTGAGAGGTGCGCCGAGTTCCACAGCAAGTTGCGGGCGTTCTTCGACGAGGACGAGGCGTTCCGTTCCTCGGTCGAATCGTTCGGTCACGCCTATCACCGGAAGCGGGCCGACGGAATCAGCAAGGCCGAATGGGAAAAACGCATCCGGCTGTCCAACGACTACTTTCTCGAAGAGTTCGCCATCTTCGCCTGTCTCAAAGAGCAGGGGCTGCCGGTCATGGTGTATCCCGGATCGTTCAGCACCCTGTCCGAGATAGCCAAGGGCGACCATCCGGGAGCCCCGGAAGAGCTGCGGGACCTCGTCGTGGTCTCCCTCCATCTGAAAGGTCGGTGAGCATGACAGCCGAAGCTCGTGATCTGGTCCCCGAAATACGGCGGGGAAAGATATACCGAGACGTTTACGAGAAGCGCTCGCCCGACCGTCCCGCGCTCGGCGAAGCACGCCTCGAAAGGGCCCGCGCGGTAGCCGGGGCCCTTGACTTCGGTGGTTCCGGGGCGCGCGACCGTGCATTCCGGGACGGCGTTTTCCTCCTGGAGATCCCGGGCGGGCTCGACGTGTCGGCGGGTGACGCGTTCGCGCGTCAGTTCTACGAGGGTCCAGCATCGGCGCCGTACGGCCGGTTCCGTGACATCGGCAGCGACCACTTCGGAGATCCGCTGCTCGGCTTCCACCAGCGGATCAACCAGATCGAGCAGTTCCTCCTCGAACGCCGGTTCTGGGCCGCCGCCTATCCGCCGGAGATCACCGCCCTGGGCGAGTCCCTCACCCGGCTCTCGCGGCACGTTCTGTGTTCCGTCCTGACCGCGGTGGGCATACCGGAGCGGGACTGGCGGCGGGCGACCGGCGGCTGCTCGCAGTGCGCGGGCTCGTGCCACCTGACGTTCAACCACTACCGGTCCGCGCACGAGGACATCGGGCTCAGCTCCCACAAGGACGACGGGTTCCTCACCATCCTGCGGACGACCGCCCCGGGCCTCGAAGTCAGCCGCGAGGACCACTGGGAGACCGTCCCGGCCGACCCGGACTGCTTCATCGTCAACTTCGGCCTGTCCATGGAGATTCTGACCGCGGGCAGCCGCATGCCCGTGGCCGCCATCATGCACAGGGTCGCCCGCCAACAGGAGGACCGGTCCAGCTTCGGGCACTTCAGCTCCAGCGGCTGCCTGCCCGGCGAGGACGAGGGCATCTACCGCTACGTACACGGCAGCGGCCTGGAGCGGGTCTGCGGCTCGCGTGAACTCATCGACGAGAACGACTACGAGATCTACGCCGGTACGGACGCGCCGGACGCGCCGGACGCGCCGGACGCGCCGGACGCGCCGGACGCGCCGGACGCGCCGGACGGATCGGATGGATCGGATGGATCGGACATCACCGTCGCCCCGGGCCGCCACGACGAGCGCCCCGCCGCGAAGGGCGTACGCCGATGACCATCGACTCCATGACCCTCCAGCGTGCCACCGTGACGGGCGCCGGCCTGCGCTTCGACGCCGTCGACGGCCTGTCCCGGGCCCTGCGGGACGGCTGCTTCCTGCTCGCCGTGCCCACCGGGTTCGATCCGGGCCCGGGCATCACCCTGTGCCGCGAGTTCCACCGGGCACCCGACGAAGGGCCGGTGGCCACCCGGGCGTACCGCGGTTTCAAGGACGTGCCCGGCGTCTACTTCGACCGGGAGCACTTCCAGACCGAGCACGTGCTCATCGACGGCCCCGGGCGGGCCCGGCACTTCCCGCGTGAACTCCGCGCCATGGCCGACCAGATGGGCGACCTGACGCTCCTCGTGCTGCGTGCCGCCATGACCGAGCTGGGCATCGCGCCCGCGCTGTGGAGCGAGATCACCGGTGGCGCCGTCGACGGCCTCGGCACCCACTGGTTCGCGGCGAACCACTACCGGCCGGAGCGCGCCAAGCTGGGCTGCGCCCCACACAAGGACACCGGGTTCGTGACCGTGCTGTACAACGAGGAGCCCGGCCTGGAAGCGTCCGTCGACGGCGCCTGGGTGCCCGTCGACCCCGTGCCCGGCCACTTCGTGGTGAACTTCGGCGGCGCCTTCGAACTGCTCACCGCGGCCCTCGACCGCCCGGTGCGGGCCATTCTGCACCAGGTGCGGCAGTGCGCCCCGGCCCCGGGCGCCCCGGACCGCTTCTCCTTCGCGGCCTTCGCCAACCCGCCCGCCACAGGCGACCTCTACCAGGTCCGCGAGGACGGCTCGGCCGCGGCCGTGCGCAGCTCCGAGGAGTTCCTGCGCGAGTTCAACGAGGAGACCTGGTCCGACCGGCACGCCGACTTCGGCATCGCCGAAGCCGTCGGCGCGAGCGGAGGCGGTACGTCATGAGCGTCTCGGCGGACCGCGTCGGCGCCCCGCGTCAGGGCAGGACCGTCGTCCTGCCGCAGGCCCCCGGCGCGCCCTTCCCCGGAATCGTCGCCCACCACGACGGACCCAGCCGGCTGCACGGCCACGCCCCGGCGTTCCACGAGGCGACCGTGGTGCGCGGGGAGCCCGCCTCGCACTACTTCCGCGCCTCCGGCATCAGCGCCTGCGCCGAGGAGAACGGCGGCCTGTGCACGTTCTGGATGGGCCGGAAGCTCGCCGTCTACCAGATCACCAACGAGCCGCTCGTCGGCGACGACGTCCTCGCGCCCTCCACCGACGCCAACCGCGAGCTGTTCGGCGACTTCATGGGCTCCCTGCCCCACGACCACCCGGACCGCCCGGGGAAGCGGGCCGTGGTCGAACGCTCCCTCGGCAACGCCAAGTTCGTCGAGCGCCTGGAGCCCGCCCTGCGGCGGTACACGGCCGACCACCTCGCCCGCGCGGCCGGCAGGACCGTCCCGCTCGACGACTTCACGCTGTCCCTGACGGCGTACGTGGACAGCATGGTCCCCGGCGTCCTCGATCTCACCCAGCGGCCGCTGCCCGAGTACCTGGACTCCGCCGAGTACGGGCGTGTGGTGCGCGGCTTCTTCGATCTCGCCTCCGACGTCATCAGCAACGACAACCCGGCGGCGATGCGCGAGTTCGACGTCATCGTGCCGTTCGTGCGCGACCTCCTGACGGACAACTTCGACGCCCTGGCCGACGCGCCCGCGTCCAACCTGATCAGGCGTCACTTCGCCCTGTGGGAACTGCCCTTCACCCGGCAGTCCGTGGCCGCGCTGGACGCCGCGCGGATCAAGGAACTGGGCACGGTCGTCGTCGCCACGTACGACACGACGGCCCTCAGCCTGATGTGGGCGATCGGCTATGTGGAGGCCACGCCCCGGGTCAAGGACGCCGTCGTGGCCGAGGCCAGGCGCGGCACAGGGACGGCGGTCGCGGCGGGGTGCCCGTACGCGGACCCGCCTCCGCACACGGGCGCCGCCCCGTCCGTGATCGACCTCGCGGTCCTGGAGGCCGTACGCCTCGGCGGCAGCAATCCCAGTGCCCTGTGGCGCCGTACGACCGAGCCGTTCACCCTGCACCACCGGGGAGTCCCGGTGACGGTTCCACCGGGCACCATGATGTGGCTGGACCGGCGGCAGGCCAACCGCGACCCCGCTGTCTTCCCCGAGCCGCGCCGCTTCGCCCCGGCCAACATCGAGGCCATCGTCCGCTCCGACCGGGAGACGGTCTCCTCGCTGCTCTCCCGCGGCCGCTACGAGATCAACTCGTTCAGCATGGTCAACGCCGACCGGAACCCCCGAAAGTGCCCCGGCCGGCTCTTCTCGGTGCGGATGCAGTCCATGGTCCTCGCGGAGCTGTACGGCCGCTACGCGGTCGCCACGCAGGACACCGACCTCCAGCTGAAGCACCACGCGTCCATGCCGCGCCCGGCACGGCCGGGAAGCATCACGATCCGGCCCGAACCCGGCACGCCGCCGCACCCCGGCACGCCGCGCGACACCGCAACCCCGAGGGAGCCGACCCCATGACCACCGCCAACTCCCGCACCGCCCGGACCCGCTTCCACCCCACCACCGCCCGGGCCCCGGTCACCCTGCCGCCCATGCCCGGCGAGCGGCAGGCTCGGGCCGCCTACCCACCGGTGGACCTCGAACGCTCCTGGTTCGACGGGGACGAGCTGCTCTTCGAACGCGAGGGAGGCTTCGACCGCGCCCTGGCCAAGGGGTTCTTCCTGCTGCGCATACCCGACGGCCTCGACACAGGACCCGGGGACCGGTTCGCCACGCACTTCCACGAGGACCCGGCCGGTGACGGCCTTGATCCCTACCGGGGCTATCGCCACGCCGATGTCCCCGGCACCTACCAGGGCTACTTCGACCGCGAGCACGACCAGTGGGAGAACTTCTACATCGAGAGGGCGAACTGGGCGCTGCTGCCGCCCGAGGTCACCGAACTCGGCCACCGGATGACCGGCCTCGGCGTCGCCGTCCTGCGCGCGGTGCTGCGGCACGTGGAGGTACCGCAGGACCTGTGGAGCGAGGTGTCCGGCGGCCTTTCCGACAACGGTGGACACCAGATGCTCGCCTTCAACCACTTCCGTTCACAGAAGGAGACCCGCGGCTGCAAGTTCCACCGTGATTCCGGGTGGGTGACCGTGCTCCGCTCCTTCGAACCGGGTCTCCTCGCGCTCATCGACGGAGAGCTGGGCGCCGTCAACCCCGAGCCGGGCCACTTCATCGTGAACTTCGGCAGCTCGCTGGAGGTGCTCACCTCCGCCCTGCCGCGGCCCGTGCGCGCGAACGTGCACGGCGTGGTCTCCACCGAGCGCCCGGCGGGCCGGGCCGACCGCATCTCGTACGTGACGTTCCTGGACTCCGCCCTCGACGGCACCGTCTACCGGCTCGACGACGGCGGCACGGCGCACCCCGTGCAGTCGGTCGCGGACTTCGCCGTCCAGGAGGTGAGCCGGACCTATGACAACGACGGCGCGCTGTAGCCGGGGCACGAGCACGGCACCGGCGGAAACCGACAAGGACGGGAGTCACACCATGACGGACACGGCCCATCTCACCCTCCCCGCGGCCGAGGTCGACGCGGGCACCCTGCGGTTCGCCACCGCGGACGACACCGCACGGGCGCTCGGCATCGGCGCGTTCAACGTGGCCGTCCCCGAGGACCTCGACGTACGCGCCGGACTCGACTTCTGCCGCACCTTCTACAAGCCGGGGACCGGTGATCCGGCCGACCGCCACCGAGGACACCGCGAGCACGGCCACCCGGTCTCCAAACTGGGCTACGAGGACCGGCCCGACCAGGTCGAGCAGCTCCAGCTGGAGAGCTTCCTGTGGCAGGAGTACCTGCCGGACGAGGTCACCGCGGTGCTGCGGCGCATGCGGCAGCTGACCCTGGACGTCCTCTACGGCGTGTTCGACGCGGCCGGGGTGCCCGAGACCGACCGCGACCTCATCACCGGCGGCGCTTCGCAGGACACGGGCCTGTGCTACACGACGGTCAACCACTACCGTGCGGGCCTGAGCGACCGCGCCGGGATCGTCGAGCACTCCGACAGCGGGTTCATCACCACGATCTGCACCGACCAGCACGGCTACGAGATCCTCCACGAAGGCCGCTGGCTGCCGGTGCGCGAGCGCCCCGGCCACTTCACCGTCAACCTCGGCGATGCCTTCCGGGTCCTGACCAGGAAGCTGCCCAGGCCGGTGACCGCCGTCTACCACCGTGTGCCGGAGCTGCGCCCGGAGGCGGGCGTCCCGGACCGCTCCTCGTTCACGGTCTACATGGGGCCCCGCTACGACATGCCGCTCTACCAGTACGACACCGAGGGGAGACTGCGCGAGTACCAGAGCTTCCGCGACTTCTCGGTGGAGAAGGCGGGCAAGCTCGGCTACGACTTCCACTCCCGCGTATGAGCACGGCGGCGGGACATCCGCGTACCAGCGCGCTTCAGGGCTGGCAGCTGGCCGAACTGCGGGACGGCGAGCTGCACTTCACCGCCGCGGACGGATTCCGGCGCGCTCTGAAGGACGGCTTCTTCTACGTGCAGCAGCCCGCCGGCACGGACCTGTCGGCGGGGGACCGCTTCGCCCGGTCCTTCTACCTTCCGGCCGAGAACCCGGCAGGCCCCGCCGCGGAGCACCCGGACCCCTACCGGGACTTTCGCCACTGGACGGCCGAACAACTCGGCCCTCACCAGGGCTACTTCTGCCGCGACGCCGACCAGACCGAACAGTTCTTCCTGGAGAGCGCCTGGTGGGACGAGGTCTATCCGGCCGCGCTCGCCCGGCAGGCCGAGCGCATGCGTGACTTCGCGCTCGACGTCCAGCGCGCGGTGCTCGCCCGCCTCGACTTGCCGCGCGCACTGTGGGACAAGGCCACCGGACACAGTCTGACCCCACACGGCACGCACACCCTGACCTTCAACCACTTCCGCCCGGAAGTGGCCGCGCGCGGCCTGAACATCCACAAGGACTCCGGCTGGGTGACGGTTCTGCGCTCCACCGAGCGCGGACTCGAGGTGGACCGGGACGGCGAGTGGCACCCCATCGACCCGGTCCCCGGCACCTTCATCGTGAACTTCGGCTGCGCGATGGAGATCCTGACCCGGCGGACCGCCACGCCGGTGGCCGCGGTGGCCCACCGCGTGGTGCGCCAGCCGCCGAGCGGCGGGGCCAAGCCCGACCGCTTCTCGTACGCGCTCTTCGTCGACAGCAGTCTCGACGAGAGCGTCTGTCCCGGCCTCTTCGCCTACGAGCCGGGCAGCGGCCTCCAACTCCGGTCGGAGTTCGGGACGTTCCTCAACGACATCCTCGACAACACCTACCGAGAGGACACGAGCGGCCTGTACTGAGACGGTGTCGCCCGCTGCGGGAGCAGGAAGGCGGTCAGGACGACGAGTCGGAGCGCGTCCCCGACAAAGGTGGTGTGGTGCTAGTTCGCTGACGCCGCGTCAGGGCCATGTGGTCTTCTTGCGGTCGAACCAGATCGTGGCGATGGTCGGAATCAAGCCCGCCCAGAACAGCGCCTGGGGCACGGTCCGTTCGGTCCACGGGATCTCCGCGATGAGCAGCGTGCAGAGCATCGCCCACGCGGCCTGGGCCAGGACGATGCGGGGCCACTTGCGGCGGCGGATCAGGGAGCGGATGTTGATGCGGACACCGGCGCGCAGTCGGCGGTAGCGGAGCAGGGCGCCCACCGCCCAGAGCGCGGACATGGGCACGAGGAACCAGAGGCGCTGGCCGAGCGGCACCGGCAGGTCGCGGGGCGTCTCGCCCTCGGTGACGACGAGGTCCAGGCCGGAGGCCGCGATGAGGGCCAGGCAGAACAGGGCGATCCAGCGGATGCCGCGCAGCATGCGGTACGAGGCGTCGTCCAGGCCCTGCTGCATCGGCCGGGAGTCCGGGGCGGCGGCCAGCGCGTCCGCGTACAGGGTGGCGGCCTGGGCCGCCTTGACGCCGGGGGTGCTCGCCGCCTTCTTGGTCTGGCGGGCCAGCGCGTAGGGGTGGCTGGGGTCGAGGCGGAGGATGGCGTGGTCCAGCTGGTCGGCTACCGTGCTGTTGCTCGCCAGGTCGGCTATCTGCCAGGCGACTTCGTACGCGTGGAGCTCCTCGGGGCCGAGGCGCAGCGCCTCCATGGCGAGGTCGCCCGCCTCCCGCAGCGGGCCTTCCATCTGTTCGGCGGTGATCGTGCCGCCGCCCGCCTGCCCGATGCGGACGAGGCGGATGCGCCAGACGACGTCGGCGAGCAGCGCGTATCCGTACCAGTAGTCGGGCGCGAGGCGTATCGCCTCGCGCAGCACGCCCTCGGACTCCTGCCAGCGGGTGCCGCCGATGCCGCGCAGCGCGTGCGAGCGCATGATCAGCCCGCCCACGTCCTCGGGGTCGAGCGCGAGAGCCCGGTCCGTCGCGTCGAGGGCCTTCTCGTGCTGCTCGGCCCGTACGTGGCACAGGGCGAGCTTGGTCCAGGCTCGTACGTCGTCGGGGTCCTCGACGAGCCGCTGACCCAACAGTGCCTCGGCCTCCTCGTACCGCTTGAGCTCGATGAGCCCGTCGGCCCGCTCCACGGCGGGGTGCACAGTGCTCACAGCTTCCGCTTCTTCTTGAGGTAGGTGACCAGGTCGTCGTACATGCCGCCCTCGTTGGCGAACATCGCCACGTTGCGGGCGGAGGCGAACCACGGGTCGCTGGACGGCGCGATCGTGGCGGCCGCGTCCATCAGGTCCTTCATGCCGATCATGCGGACGGTCCCGGTGCGCGCGGAGTCGAGCAGCGCGCGCTCGGCGGCGGACTCGCAGAGGTGCGCGAGGTCGGCGCCGGACAGGCCGTCGGTGGCCTTCGCGAGCTTGCGCAGGTCGACGCCTGCGACGGGGCGGTCCCGCAGGTGGTAGCGGAGGATGGCCTCGCGCGCGGGCCCGTCGGGCGGCAGGACGAGGATCGTGCGGTCGAGGCGGCCGGGGCGGCGCAGCGCGTTGTCCACGTCCCAGGGGACGTTGGTGGCGGCCAGCACGAACACGCCCTCGTTGGCGCCCGCGTCGATGCCGTCGAGCTCGGTGAGGAGCTGATTGACGGTGTTGCGCATGCCGCTGTGCGCGGTGCGGCTGCGCTTGGCGCCCAGCGCGTCCAGCTCGTCGAGGAAGAGGACGCAGGGTGCCTGGCGGCGGGCCGTCTCGAAGACCTCGTGCATGTTGCGCTCGGAGTTGCCCATCCACATGTCGAGCACGTCGTTGATGGATATGGACAGGAAGTTGGCGCCGAGCTCACCCGCGACGGCCCGCGCGATGAACGTCTTGCCGCAGCCGGGCGGACCGTACAGCAGAAGGCCGCCGCGCAGGCTCTTGCCGTACAGCTTGCGCAGTTCGGGGTTGCGCAGGGGCGCGAGGAACGCGGCCTCCAGGCGGTCCTTGACGTCCCGCATCCCGCCGACGTCGGCGAGCCGCACACCGTCGGGCGCCTCCACCTCCCAGGCGGCGGCGTCCCCCGGGTCACCACTGCCGTCGGCGGTCCGGGGAGCCTCGGGGGCCTGAGGCGTCTCGACGAAGCGTGGCGGCACGACATCGCCGACCTGATCCTCGGCGGCCTTCCAGTTGAAGCCGGCGGGGGGCGCTTCAGGGGCTTGGGGGGCTTGGGGGGCCTGCGGTGTCTGAGGCACCTGAGGCACCTGAGGCGTTTGGGGCGCCTGCGACACCTGCGGCACCTGCGGTGCGCCCATGGCGCGGCCCATCAGCTCCCGGGCCTTCGCGTCGCCCGGCGCATGCTGCAAGGCCACCGCCACCTCGGCGACCGCCTCGTCGTGATGCCCGCTCTCCACGAGGAGTTCCGCCAGATGCAGACGCAGCGGCACGTCGTCGGGCGCGCCCGCGACGGCTGTGCGCAGGCTCTGGATCAAGGGGGAGTGATCGGGCATGGGACGAGGATACGGGGGCTGTGCGAGCGGTGTTCGAGCGGACGCGTCGTCCGACTTCGCCTGCTCAACCCTGTCCGGGCGGTGGGCCGGTGGACCCCCGCGGGGTGAGCGCAGGCGTGGGAACCTGCCGGGTCACCGTCCGCCGGCCCGCGAGAACCTCGTACAGCGCGCGGGCGACATCGGCATCTGGGTGCAGCAAGCCGATGGCTCTGGCGGAGATGGGCGTGGGCAAGGTCCCCACGGCGTCTCTGCTCAACAGCCAGCCGAACTGGTCGTACTTCATGATCTGGTCGGAGCAGTTGCGCGGCAACAACACCAACTCCGAGATTCAGACGGCCTACTTCCTCCCACGCGTCCTCAACCAGGGGGAAGTGAAGCTGCCCTGACAGAAGATGCGCCGACAGAAGTTGTCCTGACAGAAGGGGCGCGGGGACGGGGGTGGACGCGAACGCACCACACCCGTCCCCGCGCCGGCGACGCCCGTGGACCAGCCGACGACGACGCTTACGGATCAGCTGAGCAGTTCCACCTCCGCCAGCGTCGCGGAGCCGTCCGGCACCAGCCGGTAGTGCGCGTACGTCCCCGGGTGGTCGACCGTGAAGGCCCGGGTCTGCTGGTCCCAGGCGAAGGACTCACCGGACCGCTTGTCCAGGTCCTTCCACCTGCTGCCGTCCTTCGACCCCTGAAGCACCCAGCCGCGCGGCGCCTTCGCCTTGTCGGTGGAGGAGGTCAGCGTGTACTGGACCGCCTTCGTCCGACCGGTCACCGGGAGTTCGATCGCCGACTCCGTGGACGCCTCCGTGGCCGACGAGTCGTCGAAGAGCGCGCCCTCACCCTTGAGGGCGTCCTTCCTCGGCGACGGGACCTCGTCGTCCTGCGTGATCGAGGCCGGCTGGGCGTTCTTGCCGCTGCCCCACGCCGACGGCTTCGGGCCCATGTCGAACTCCAGGACTCCGCCACGGGCGACGAGGTCGTGCGGCAGCGCCGTCGACCTCCACGTCTTGCCGTTGACCTTCAGCCCCTGCACGTACACGTTCTTCGCGCTGTTCTTGGGCGCCTTCACGACCAGGTCGCGGCCGTTGTCGAGGTGCAGGGTCATCTTCGTGAACTGCGGCGACCCGATGGCGTACTCGCCGCTGCCCATCACCAGGGGGTAGAAGCCGAGCGACGAGAAGAGGTACCAGCCGGACTGCTCGCCGTTGTCCTCGTCGCCGTGGTAGCCCTGCCCGATCTCGCTGCCCGTGTAGAGGCGGGAGAGGACCTCGCGGACCTTCTCCTGCGTCTTCCACGGCTGCCCGGCCGCGTCGTACATGTACGCGGCGTGATGGGCGACCTGGTTGGAGTGGCCGTACATCCCCATGCGTACGTCACGCGCCTCCGTCATCTCGTGGATGACGCCTCCGTAGGAGCCCGCGAACTCGGCGGAGCCCGTCTCCGGAGTGGCGAAGTACGTGTCGAGCTTGTCGCCGAGGCCCTTGCGTCCGCCGTACAGGTTCGCCAGACCGCGCGAGTCCTGCGGGGCGGTGAAGGCGTAACCCCAGGCGTTGGTCTCCGTGTAGTCGTGACCCCACACGCGCGGATCGAACTTCTCCGAAGGCACCCGCCAGACGCCCTTGGTGTCCTTGCCCTGGAAGAAGCCGGGGTCGGTGCCCGCGCCCGCCGCCTTGCCGTCGAAGAGGTTCACATAGTCACGGGCGCGGTTGAGGAAGTACTCGGACTCCTCCTTGTAGTGCTTCTTACCCGTCTTCTTGTAGAGGGCCGCTCCCATCCGGGAGATCCCGTAGTCATTGAGATAGCCCTCCAGGGCCCACGACAGACCCTCGTGCGTCTCGCTGGGCGTGTAGCCGAGGAACGGCGAGGTCTTCATGCCCTTGCGGCCGACACCCGACGTCGGCGGGACCACCGTCGCGTTCTTCAGCGCGGCGTCGTACGCGGCCTTCGCGTCGAACTTCACGCCCTTGGTGTACGCGTCGGCGAACGCCACGTCGGACGACGTGCCCGTCATCAGGTCCGCGGCACCGGGCGACGACCAGCGCGAGGTCCAGCCACCGTCCTTGTAGTGCTGCACGAAGCCGTCGACCAGCTCACCCGCCTTCTTCGGAGAGAGCAGCGAGTAGGCGGGCCACGTCGTGCGGTACGTGTCCCAGAACCCGTTGTTGACGTACGGCTTGCCCTCGACGATCTTCGCGCCCGTGTGGGTCGGGGTGTCGGGCCCGGTCTGCGGCGAGAAGGGGGAGGCGTACTTGTACGTGGCCTTGCCGCCCTTCCCACGGACCTTCTCGAAGCCGGAGTTGGGGTACAGGTACAGGCGGTACAGGCTGGAGTACAGCGTCGTGCGCTGCCCCTCGCTCGCGCCCTCGACCTCCACCTTGCCGAGGATGTCGTCCCACTGCTTCTGCGCGCGGTTCTTCACGCGCTCGAAGGAGGTGCCGGCCGGTATTTCCTCGGCGAGGTTCGCCTTCGCCTGGTCCAGGCTGATGAGGGACGTGGCGAGGCGCAGGCTCACCTGGCGGTCCTTGCCGGGCTTGAAGCGGAGGTAGCCCGTCACGTCGCCGCCACCGCCGCCCTCCAGCTTGCCGCCCGCCGAGACGGGGGCGTCGAAGGTGCCGTAGACGAAGAGACGCGTGGCACCCGCCGACAGGCCGGACTTGACGTCCGAGAAGCCGGAGACGATGCCTTTCTCCTTGTCGAGGGTGAGGCCGCCCTTCTCCGAGACGTTGTCGAAGATGACGCTCGCGTCGTCACCGGGATAGGTGAACCGCATCATCGCCGCGTGGTCGGTCGGCGCCATCTCCGCCTTCAGACCGTTCTCGAACGTCACTCCGTAGTAGTACGGGCGTGCCGTCTCCTTCTCGTGCCGGAAGGGCAGCGCACGCTTGGTGCGGGACGCGCTCGGGGTGTCCTTGTCGACGGACGGCATCATCTGGAACGTCTGCCGGTCACCCATCCACGGGCTCGGCTCGTGGCTCGCGCTGAACGCCTGCATCGTCGGCAGGTTGTCGTCGTTGTTGCCGCGCGCGTAGTCGTACAGCCAGCTCAGGGAGCCCGCGTTGGTCACCGGCGTCCAGAAGTTGAAGCCGTGCGGGACCGCGGTGGCGGGGAAGTTGTTGCCGCGCGAGAAGCCGCCGCTGGAGTTGGTGCCGCGCCGCGTGTCCGCGTAGTCGGAGAGATGCGCCTTCGGCTTCGCCGGGGCCTTCTCCTTCAGGGACACATCATCGACCCAGCCGCGGAACTTCGCCGGACCCTTGGGGGAGTCGTACGCGACGAGAACGCGATCGACGGTCTTGCCGCGCGCGACCTCCCCGATCCGCGAGTCGACGTTGTTCCACTGATTCACGTACAGCACTTTGGAGTTGCCCTGCCCCTGCGGGGTCAGCGGGAACCCGTGCTGGTCGACGGCCTTGAGCTCACTCAAGTACGTCCCGTCGGTGAAAGCGAGATCCACGGAGACGTTGGTGGCTGCGTAGTCGAGATCGCCTTCGGCCATGGAGGGAAACACCCGATACCCGAGCTCGGTGTCCCGCCCGACCTTCACATTGACGTCGAAGACCTTGTTGTACGAATAGCCGCGCCCGTCGGCCTTGTGGCTACCCGCATACCGCAGCGCGTGCTTCCCTGTGAACCCGGCACGGGACTTGGCGGTGGGGGAGCCGCTGGGGCCGCGGTCCACCAGGCTCAGCATGTCCTCGGGCGCGGGGGCCTGCGTGCCGCCCACCGACAGCTGCAGGTCCGCGAGTTGCAGCGCGTCCGACGCGCCGTTGTTGGCGGTGACGTCGAGCCGGAAGCGGGAGTAGGCCTTCGCGTCGCCGGGCTTGGCGAAGTCGTACGTCTTCGTCTTGTGCCGCCCGTCGAAAACCTGCCCCTTCCGCTCGTCGAGGACCGTCCACTCCTTGCCGTCCGTCGAGCCCTTGAGGGTCCAGTCCTTGGGGTCGCGCTCGGCGTGGTCGTTGGCGGACGTCAGCGCGTACGTCACGACCTTCGCGGGCTCGTCCAGGTCGAACTCGACCCAGCCGTCCTTCGCGAACGTCAGCCACTTGCTGGTCGCCTCGCCGTCGACGAGGTTCGCCGCGACCTCGCCGGACCCGGCGTTCTCGCCGCTCGCCCGCGCCTCGGTGACGTGGTCGTTCACACTCCCGGGAAGCCCGGAGCTGAACTCCCCGTTCACACCGGCGGCCTTCTTCTTGCCGTCGGGGCCCGTCTCGACGGTGCTCAGCCAGTCCGGCAGGGCCTCGCCCGCCTCGAAGGACGAGGCGAACCCCCGCTCCGCGCGGGGAGGCCGCTCGGGCTCGGCGACGGCGGCGCCCTGAGCCGCCGCGACGACGGCGAGCGCCAACGCCCCGACGGCCACGGCCGAGCGGGGCCCTGGACCGGGCGGACGTTGGTGTCTGAAACGGGATCTGCGTGCGGTGTTGCCTGCGGTGTTGCCTGCCGTGTTGCGTACCGAGTACGGCATCCCCGAGCCCCTCCTTGCGAGTTGGACAACGTTGTCACGATCGCTGCGCAAGGTCTAGTAGGGAGGCAAGTGGCGAGTGGTGTCAAGGCTGTTGACGGGGGCCGTGATGGTGTAGGGGAGGGGGCAGTTGCTCGCGCACCCATGCGGCATCGGGGTTGGTCCGCGGATGGCCCGCCAGGATGACGGTCGGCATGGTCTCGTTGCCGTCGTCGGCCGCCCGCACCACCGCGGCTCCGGCGGGGGCGCGCCAGATGTCGACCCAGTGCGCGCGGTGGGCGGTGCGGCCCAGCCGTATGCGCAGTCGTATGCAGTACTTGCAACCGGGCCGCCAGTAGATGACCGGTCGGCCGTCGACCGCGCTGCGGCGCTGTGCGTCGAGCGCGCCGGTCGACTTCGGGAAGACCAGGGGCGAGTTCACGCCTGCGAGCAGCATGAAAGCCGGCAGGGAGACCACGGATGCGGCGGGGGACCCGCTGGCGGCCGGCCCCATGGCGAGGAGTGCGCCGCAGAGCGCCGGCAGCATCGGCAGGACCCGGGCGCGCATCACAGAGACACAAGCTTTCGATGAGCCGGGTCCGGCGGCCCTGCGAGCGCGGGGCTGTCGCTGCCGTCGCTGCCGTTACTGCCGTTACTGCCGTCACCGCCGTCCCCCGTGGAACCGTGGCGGTCGCGTTCGGCGAGCAGCCGCTTGCGATGGGCGTGGCGGCGGACCGCGGTGACGATGACGATGGCGGTGCAGACGCCGATGCCGATGCCGACGCCGATGCCGAGGAGCGGGAGCAGGGCGGCCGTCATCAGCCCGCCCACCAGCGTGAGATGGCCTTCGGTGCCCCCGATGGCGTACCGGGACGGTCCCTTGGACGAGCAGGTGATCTCGTAGTCGCCCCTTCGCGGCACGTCGATGGTGTGGAGCGGGTTCCAGGTCTCGTCACGGGTGAGGAACACGTCGATTCCCGGATCGGTGAGACGGGGGTCGCCCGGCCCGGAGATGCGGCACTCCTGGGCCGGCGACGGGCCCCGGTCCTTGATCCAGATCGCTTTGTCGCTCCCCTGCTCCAGCCGCAGCGTGACGGTGTCACCGTCGGCGAACCGGTGGCCGGTGTCCACCGCGCCCACCGCGTCGACCGCGCCGCTGAACCGGTACACGCCGAAGCCCACGCCCAGCACGCCCAGCACGGTCAGCACGACGGCGATCGCGGCCGCCGTGACATACCAGTGGCGTCCGGGCCGGACTTCGTTCGCCGGTATCCGCGGCGGAGGGACGAGCTGCATCGACACACCTTAGGGGCTGCCTTCAACTGTCACGCCCGCATCCGGGACGGCCGCTCGGTGGGACTCGGCGGTCTTGTCAGCGGTGAGTCGCGGAGACCGCCGCGTGCGCCTCGGCCCGCAGAACTTCGGCGTCGGGCTGTTCACTCGCCCAGGCGACGTGGCCGTCGGGGCGGATGAGGTGGGGGGTGGAGGGCGGTGCCGGGGTGCCGGGGTGCCGGTGGGCCGGTGAAGTGCAGCAGGACGTGGCGGCCGGTCCGGAGCAGCGTAAAGAGGGCCCTGCTGTCGGAGAGTTCGAGGTTGGGTGCGCGGTGACGGTCAGGGGGTGGTGGTGAGCGGGGCCCGGGTGGGCGACGACCAGTGCGGAGAGCCGTTCGGCCAGGCGTCGGGAGAACTCGGGCGCGGTGGCGATGAGTTGGCTCAGGAGTGCGCGCAGGTCCCGGCCACGCCGCCGAGTAGGCGTTCATCAGTGCCGTCTGGGCGCGGGTGCTGAGCAGCAGGTCGGCGCCGACCGGGTGGCGTTCGGCGTGGTAACTGTCCAGGAGCCGGCGGGGGGCGGTGCCTGCCACTGTGGTGGCCAGTTTCCAGCCGAGGTTCGTGGCGTCCTGGATGCCGAAGTTGAGGCCCACGCCTCCGGCCGGGTAGTGCATGGGCGCCGCGTCGCCCGCGAGGAGCACGCGGCCCCTGCGGTACTACTGGTGAAGAGGCAGTGTTCTGGGAGTGCGCTATTCGGTGGCCGTCGCCCGAAGGTGGTTGCTCGCCGACCCTGTTCGCTTCTGGTCAACTCCGTTGCCTCACACGCACGTTGCTGATCCGGATGGGGCAGGATGGGTTGATGAGGCGTCGGGGGCGTGCCGGGGGAGTCTCGGCGGTGGTGTTCAGCGTTGTGGTGTGCTTGGCCGGGCTGTGGTGGACGGTGGATGCGCTACCGCAGGCACAGGGGGATTCCGACCCCGCTGGGCTGCTGGCCGTCCTTCCGGGTCTGGTGGGTGCGGTTCTCGCGGGTTGGGGGGTATGGGCGGGGGTGCGGGCGCTGCGGGCCCAGCGCACGGCATCGGTGATCGCGGAGGAATTCGCCAGATCGGTGGTGCGGGCGGAGGGGGCGCAGTACCGGCAGATGCTGGGCAGCGGGCTCGCGGCGCCGGACGGGCGGATCGATCTCGCGTTCACGGCGAGGGCCACCGGGGTGAGCGGCACACAGCCCGATGGGACCTTGGAGGAGATCGCCGATTATTACCGGGGCCTGCGGCCGGGGCGGATGGTCATCACCGGCACACCCGCCGCCGGCCCGGACGGGCAGGCCGGCGGTGACGCGGGGACAGGCAAGACTGTGCTCGCCCTGACTCTGATCCTGGGCCTGGCCAAGGACCGTGCCCCTCACGAGCCGGTGCCGGTACGGCTGACTGCGGCATCCTGGCCCGGCAGCGGAGTCCGTGACTGGCTACGGGCACATCTCACCGACGCCTACCGTCTTGCCCCTCGCGAAGCCGCCCGCCTCGTGGACGCCGATCTTGTTCTGCCGGTGATCGACGGTCTGGACGAAATGGATACCGGCACCGCCCCCGGCTACACCTCACGCGCTGCCGCCCTCCTCCGCTGCATAGAACAATTCGAGACCGGCGGCACACACTGCCCGGTCGTCCTGACCTGCCGACACGCCCACTACCAGGCCCTGGTCGACGCCGAGACCGAACCCCGAATCGTGGCACGCCTCGCCTTGGCCCGCGTCGACGCGTCCCGCGCCCACAGATACCTTCGGCAACGCGTCGCCGGCACGGAGCGGGGCCGGGCCCGCTGGCGACCGGTCCTTTCCGCCCTCGCCGCGGTGGCGGCGGCCGGCCCGGCCGGCACCGTGCAACCGGAACACGCGCGGCTGGCCGGCATGCTGGACACGCCCTGGCGATTGACCCTGGCCGCCACCGTCTTCGAGGAACGCACCACCGATGGGCGATACCTGCGTGACCCCGCCGATCTGCTCGCACTGGCCACCGGCGGGCATCTGTATGAGTACCTCCTGGACCGGTACATCGGCGCCGCGGTGGCCGCACCCCACCGTGGGACGGACGACATCCCTCGGCCGTCGGGCACCGACAGCCGTCCGCGGCTGGATGCCGACGCCACCTGGCGCCGCCTGGCAGTCCTCGCTCGCTACCTCAACGGCAACGCCGGAACTGAGGGTGGCCCGCCACGCAGCGTCGCAGGCCGCACTCTGAGCAGTACCGACCTGGCCCTCCACGAACTGTGGCCCCTGGCCGGGACGCACCGGACACGGTGGACCGAACGCATCCTGGCCGCAGCGCTACTCTTCCCGGCTCTTTACCTCGCACTGCCGCAAGCTGACATCCACATACCGGCAGCGATGTGCGCGCTCCTCGTCTGCCTTGCGGTGATGTACCGCCCAGCATGGCCCAAGCCACGACGGATCGACCTTGGCCGTCTTCGCACCCACGCTGGAAGACGCGCCCTCACGCTCGGCTTCGCGATGGGCTTCGTGATCGGTTTCGTGATCACCTTCGTACTGTTCGTGACTTTGTCCTACAGCGAAGACACGCTCGATGAGGGCCTCGTGGTCGGCCTCATGTTCGGGCTCACGTTCGGGCCTGTGTTCGGGCTCGCACGCGGACTCATGACCAAGAAGGAGGGAGCGGGAGTCGCTCCGCGCGATCTCATCCGCATGGACCTCACCGCCGGGGTCGTGTTCGGACCCGTGACAGGGCTCGGGTCCGGGCTCGTGCTCGTGCTCGTAGGCACGCTCGCGTACGGGTTCGCGTACGGGCTCGGGCCGCGGGAGCCCGCCGCTTTGATGTTGTGTGCCTTGGGATTCGCGATCGGGGCCTTCGTATTCTGTATCCCGGCCGCGGGCGGCTTGGCAGCCCTGCGGTATTTCGCGCTCCTCCTGCACACCCGCAAGAAGCTGACGTGGCGACTGGGCCGCTTCCTCGATGCCTGCTACCAGCTCGGCATCCTGCGCGTAGCGGGGACAGCGTGGCAGTTCCGGCATCGTGAACTCCAGGACCACCTCGCCACCCGCCCCCTTCCCCCACCCCGCCCGTGAAAGACCGTGCAGAAAATACCTGACCGCCCGCTTCACCGAGGCACAAGGCCAGTTCAGCCCTCTTCAGGTCCTGCTCGCCTGCCCGGACACCACCCGAGCCTGCGACCTCGCCCGTGCCTTCGCCAACCTTGGTGCACGCAGGCATCGCGTTCTCGGCGGCCTGGCGGGTGGCGTTGCCGAACCGGGAGAGCCGGCTCGGGTCACGCATGCCGAAGTCGGTGCCGACGATCCGGGTCACCTTGGCGCGCAGCCCGTCGAGGGTGAGTTCGCCTGGGTGGCCGCTACCGGTAGTAGGGGCTCCGTCGCAGTAAAGCCGGCATTTACTGCGACATCTCTCACCGCAGCCCTGAGCATTACGCAGTGCTATACGCCACCTGGCTGTAGCTGCGCCCGTAGCCAGCGCTTTTGTCCCGCTCCTCGGACGAGCAGCACATGGCGTCTCACCTATCGGCATCGAGCCGCTGCCCGAAGCCATGCCACCTCTGCGCGGTAGATGGCATCCGGCTGGCCGGGCGCCGGAACCAGCTACGCGCTCTGGGCCAGCAGACCGGCTTCGATGACCGCAGCGACTAGGGTGGCGCCGCGGCTGTTCTGGTGGATGTGGTCGGTCGTGAGCACGAGACCTCGCCGCCGCGAGATCGCGTCGAGGCTGCGGCGCAGCACTGCGTGCTGGACGAGGACGCCGACGGTCGCTGCGGGCGTCGCCTCCCGGTATGAAATCGGCGGCGGGTCCGCCTGGCGCAGTTCCTCGATCTGGCGTTCGTGGAGCGGAAGGTAGGCCACCTCGTTGGTGGCGGCGACCTCGGCGATCATCCGGCTGTACGCCTGCGATGCCTGTGCCGCTGCTCCGTCGAGTTGTTGGCCGAGTACCGGTAGCGACAGCAGACCGATCGTGGCGTCGGTCTCCGCTCGCAGCCGTGCGACGACGGCTCCCAGGCACTGTTGGAACCAGCCGGCCGACGGGCGCTCGGGGAGCTGTTTGCGCTTCATGGCCTGCTCGACGGGGTAGCCGGCAAGGCTCGCTCGGGCGTCGTTGGTCCCGATCAACACGGTGATCACATCGGGTGGGTTCGTGACGACGGCATCGAGGCGCTGCAAGAGGTTGTAGGCGAAGTCGCCGTTGGCGCCGAAACGGGCAAGCTGCATGTCACCGGGAGGGTGGCGTCGTCCGAGACGATCCAGGTAGTCGACGCTGAACTGCGCGCGGGTGAGGCTGTCGCCGAGGCACGCGATGCGTGTCGTCACGGCGCTTCCTCCGGGCTGGGCGTGCCGACGCGTTCGGTCGGGCGGGTGTCGGTCCGAGCACGGTGGTCGGTGCCGAGGGTCGCAGTGATGGCCAGGATGGACGTCGGCCCCTCCGTGTCGACCACGTGCCATACCCCGGCCGGGTTGATGGTGGCCTCGCCCGGCCCGAGCAGAACGCGGTCGGGCACCCCGTCCACGTCGCGGGTGACCGTCACGGACCCGCTGAGACAAACGACCAGTTCGTCGCCTGCAGGGTGGCTCTCCCAATGGTCGCCGAGCCCGTCGCCGTCGAAGATCATCACCATCCGGCCCTCGGCGCCGTCTGCCGCGACCGCGGCGCTGTAGGCCTGGAGCACCTCCGGGTCCCAGGTGAAACCCTCGACGGGTTTCGCTCTCGACCCCAGTCCGAGGTGCACGGGGGTGGTCCGCAGGTCCATGGCATTGCGTTCGTGGTTGACGAGTCTCATGCCGACGATCGTCCACGACAGCGATCGGGCGGTCTTGAAGAAATGGGAAGAGAAGCCGACGCGGAGGGCGGACGGTTGGCTGCTACCCGGCTCCGAGGAGGACTTCGCTGCGGCGCCAGGCCGTCGGCGTTCGGCCCGTGAACTCGCGCCAGTCCCGAACGAGATGGGCCTGGTCGGCATAGCCGGAGACGGTTGCCACATCGCCCCACGGGGGCGGGTCCTGTGCCGCCGCCAGTTCGTGCGCGTGCTCGAAGCGCAAGACTCGGGCGAAGGTCTTCGGTGACAGGCCACCTCACCGCGAAACCGCTCGGTGAGGTACCGACGGCTCCAGCCGAGTTCCGCGGCGACCGCACCGACCTGGACGCAACCCCGCGCGGCGACGAGGCGGCGCCATGCCTCGGCCACCTCGGGGCGCATCCGACGCACATGGTCGCCGCAGGCGCCACGGCCGACAGCTCGGAGGAGCAATTCGTCCAGCGCGGTGAACCGCGTCGCCCATGTTGTCGCCGATCGGAGCCGGTCGACCAGCTCGACGGCAAGCGCTCCGAGAAGCTCGTCAAGTGGGACCAGCCGGTGGGCGAGCTCGGCGGACGGCATGCCGTAGATGGCCCGGGCCCCGAGCGGTGTCAGCGATACCTGAACACCTTGCTGGCGTCCGTCGTGGTGGATCGCGACGGACCGGCACATCAGACCGCCGGCCACGCTGCCGAATCGGGTGACCGGTGACCCGTCGTCAACGCCCGCCGCCACCTCCAAAGGATCTGACAGGCTGATCACCGCAGTGAGCGCGCGGCTCGGCGGGCCGCAGTGCACCCCCGTCGGGAGCCCGCGGAGGTCGAAGCCGACATACGAGTCGACGTACTCCCGCAAGACAGGCGCCGGACGTGCACCGATCTCGGTGACCGTGTGGTCCTCCATTTTCGTCAGTGTACGAGCCGCCCGGCCCAGGAAGATCACAGTCCAGGGACTGATCACCACCGTTTGCGGCTGGTGACGATCCTGCTGGCTTATTCCGTGCCAGCGGGGCTGGTGGTTCGTTGGTCAGAACAGCAGCGGCCGTCTTGGCGTCCCCGGTCGCGGGTGGGGTGTGGGATGTCGATGCAGCCGAGGCAGTGGCCGAAGGTGCCTGAGCTGACCGCGCAGGTGGCGCGGGCGGTGGCGGCACGGGGCCCGTATCCGTTGGCGATGCGGGCCCGTGACGAGTTGGGCGAGTTGTTCGCGGACGCCGAGTTCGCCGAGGCGTTCGAAGCCAGAGGACGGCCAGGCTGGTCACCGGGCCAGCTCGCGCTGGTCACGGTGTTGCAGTTCGCCGAGAACCTCACCGACCGGGCGGCAGCGCATCGGGTGCGGTACGGCATGGACTTGAAATACGCCGACCTGCTGCTGACCGCGCTCAAGGACCGGGGCCTGGTGAAGGCGGGAGGCAGGTAGCGCACCGACTCCACCCGCGTTCTGGCGGCGGTGCGCGATCTGAACAGGCTGGAGCTGGCTGGGGAGACGCTGCGGGCCGCGCTGGAGGCGCTGGCCTGCGCGGCCCCGGACTGGCTGGCCCAGGAGGTGCCCGTTCGGGAACGGCCGAACGCTACGGCCCTCGGATTCACTCCTGGCATCCGCCGGCTTCCACAAGTAAGCGCGAGGAGATGGCCCGGGTTTACGGCCGGGCCGGGTTCGTGTTGCTGGAGGCGGTGCATGCCCGTGACGCGCCGGCCTGGCTGCGTGAGCTCCCGGCGGTGCAGGTCCTGCGCATGATGTGGGTGCAGAACTACCACCGCGCTGTGAGCGAGGCCGGGGCAGAGGTGAAGCGGCGGGAGAGCAAAGACCTCCCGCCCGCCCGGCAGGCTGCGGCTGGCTTCTCCGTACGACACGGACGCGCGCTACGGCCTCAAACATCCTGGTGGACCGGCTACAAGGTCCATATCAGTGAGTCCTGCGACGAAACCGACGTGCAGGACCCGGCCACCGGCCAGGCGATGGTCCCCGGAGCCGACGGATCGCCGCCGCGCTTGATCACCGGCATCGCGACCACCGACGCCACGGTGACCGATGCGGAAATGACCGGACCGGTCCATCACATGCTCGCCGCCCGCGATCTTCTGCCCGCCGAGCATTTCCTCGATTCCGGCTACGCGTCCGCCGAGTTGATCGTGGGCATAAAGAAGAATTTCGGGGTCACCCTGGTCACCCCGGTCCTTCTGAACAGCTCACCCCAGGCACGTGCCGGGGCCGGGTTCGACCGCACCGCGTTCACCATCGACTGGGACAACCGGCAGGCCATCTGCCCACGCGGGGACACCAGCACCTGGTGGAGCCCCGCCACCCTGCGCGGTACCAAGGCCATCGTCATCAAGTTCGACAAAGAGACGTGTCGACCTTGCCCGATGCGTGACCAGTGCACACGTTCCAAGACCGGCGGCCGGACCCTCTCCCTGCAACCCTGCGAGATGCAAGAAGTCCTCGACCATGCCCGCCTCCAACAGGGCGACGAGCAGTGGCGAGCAAAGTACGGAACCCGCGCGGGCATCGAGGGAACCATCCACCAGGCCGTCGCGGTCACCAGCATGAGACGTGCCCGCTACCTCGGTCTCCAGAAGACCCACCTGGAACACGTCTTCTCCGTCGTTGCGCTCAACCTCATTCGCCTCGATGCCTGGTGGAACGGCCACCCGCTCGACCGCACCCGCGTCAGCCACCTTGCCCGCCTCGACCTCTCCCTCACCGCGTGACCGAATATGCCAGCAGGATCGTCCCCAGCCGCAAACGGGGGCACGTTGCGGCTGAGTGGGGTTGGTCGTCAGGTGAGGAGTGCAGTGAGGGTGCCGGCTACGACGGCGGCGAGGGTGATGACTGTGGCGAAGGTGGTGGCGGCGCGGGTGAGGGCCGTGGGGTAGCTGGCGTTGTCCATGCGGGCGAGCTTGCCCGCGCCGGCGGCGGCCAGCAGCGCGACGAGGGTCACGAATGTGGTGGTGAGCAGGACGACGGTGACGGTCACGGCTATCTCCCGGTACGTGTTGGGGCGTTGACGTGGTCGAAGGTCGCGGAAACCGTGTTCGCCGGGGTTCGCCGGGAGGAAGATGAACACCAGCGAACACCACGGTCCGGGGGGGGCACACACCGTGCACGATGAGTACAACGACCAGGATCCGGCGCTGACCAGGCTGCGGGAGAGGCTGAGGGCCGGGATGGCCCACACGCGGCTGAACCAGACGGATCTCGCCAAGCGTGCCGTGCTGGGGCGTACGACGGTGTCGGAGGCACTCTCGTCGGCGAAGCCCCCGCCCTCGCCCCATACGGTGGCAGCCCTGGCCCGTGCGCTGCAGTTGCCGGTGGAGGAGCTGCTGGAGTTGCAGCGGAGCGCGGTCGAGGGCACCGGGGGTGGGGTGCGGTCGGTGCCGGGACGTTCGATCGGTGAGTGGGATCCGCACGACCTGGAGGTCCACCCGGCCGGGCCCGGTGGCACTGCCTCCGGGCCCGGAGGGTCGGGGGCCCGGGCGATGCCTGGGTATGTGCGGCGTGAGCATGACCGGGTACTGGCCGGGCTGGTCGAAGATGCCGCAGCCGGCCGGAGCCGGGCTGTGGTGTTGGTGGGCGGTTCCTCGACGGGCAAGACGCGGGCGTGCTGGGAGGCCGTGCAGCCACTCGCGGCGGAGGGGTGGCGGCTGTGGCATCCCTTCGACCCGACCCGCGCCCAGGACGCCCTGGAGGACCTGCCTCGTGTCGCGCCGCGCACCGTGGTGTGGCTGAACGAGGCCCAGCACTACCTCGGCGACCGCGCGGCGGGCGAGCGGATCGCGGCAGCCGTGCACCAGCTGCTGATGACTGCGGAGCGCGGGCCAGTCCTGGTACTGGGCACGCTCTGGCCCGAGTACGCCACCCGGTACACGGCCCTGCCCGCGCAGGATAAGAAGAAGGATCCGCACAGCCGGGTGCGGGAGTTGCTGGCCGGCCGCGTACTGACCGTGCCCGAGACGTTCGATGCTCCGGAGTTGGCCGCCGCAACCGCTCTAGCGGAGGGTGGAGACCGGCTTCTGGCCGACGTCCTCAGCCGTGCGGGCGCAGACGGGCGCATCACCCAGGACCTCGCCGGTGCCCCCGAACTCCTCAACCGCTACCGGCATGCGACCCCGGCCGCCGCAGCGGTGCTGGAAGTGGCGATGGATGCCCGCCGCCTCGGTGTCGGCCTCCACCTCCCGCAGGCCTTCCTCACCGGGGCCGCCGCCGACTACCTCACCGACACCGACTACGACCAGCTCACCGACGACTGGGCCGAGCAGGCCTTCGCCGAACTCGCCACCCTCGTCCACGGCAAACAGGCCCCCTTGCGCCGCACCAACCCCCGCACCCAGCGACGACCTCCCGCCCCGCCCCCCGCTGGCCACGACCCGGCCCCGATAACCGCGGGACCGATTTACCGACTCGCCGACTACCTCGAACAGCACGGCCGCACCAGCCGCAGGCATCTGTGCCCGCCTGCCTCCTTCTGGCACGACGCCCACACCCACCTCACCGACCCCGACGACCTCAAAAACCTCGCCTTGGCCGCAGAAAACCGGTACCGCTTGCAATGGGCCCAGCATCTCCGCCTCCGCGCCCGCGACCGCAGCGGCTTCAACGCCTTGGTCCTCCTGGCGGCAACGCGGGGCAAGGCTGGGGACCGGGAAAGTATGGAACGCCTCCTCCAACAAGCCGCCGACCTCGACGCCCCGATCCGACCGGCCTGGATGCGGGAGAAGGCTGGGGACCGGGAAGGCATGGAACGCCTTCTCTGGCAGGCCGCCAACGATGGCGACACCGACGCACTGCTCCACCTGGTCTCCATGCGGCGGGCGGGCGGTGACCGGGAGGGTGCCGAAGCCCTGGCCCGGCAGGCCGCCGACCTCGGCGACACTCGTGCCCTAACCGTCCTGGCCGAGATGCAAGAGGCGACCGGGGACCGGGAAGGCGCCGAAGCCCTGGCCCGACAGGCCGCCGCCCAAGGCGGCACCAACGCCCTGACCACCATGGCCGAAATGCGAGAGGAGGCCGGTGACCGGGAGGGCGCAGAGGCCCTGGCCCGCCAAGCCGCCGACTATGGCGACACCGGTGCTCTGCACCGCCTGGCCTTCCGGCGGGAGGCGGCCGGGGACTTGCAGGACGCCGAAGCTCTCTATCGGCAGGCCGCCGATCAGGGCGATACCAACGCCTTGGTCCTCCTGGCGGCAATGCGGGAGAAGGCTGGGGACCGGGAAGGCATGGAACGCCTTCTCTGGCAGGCCGCCAACGATGGCGACACCGACGCACTGCTCCGCCTGGTCCTCATGCGGCGGGCGGGCGGTGACCGGGAGGGTGCCGAAGCCCTGGCCCGGCAGGCCGCCGACCTCGGCGACACTCGTGCCCTAACCGTCCTGGCCGAGATGCAAGAGGCGACCGGGGACCGGGAAGGCGCCGAAGCCCTGGCCCGACAGGCCGCCGCCCAAGGCGGCACCAACGCCCTGGTCCGCCTGGCTGAGATGCGAGAGGAGGCCGCAGACCGGCAACGCCTCATCCGGCAGACCGCCGACCACGGCGGCATCCACGCCAGCCACCACAGCATCGAGATTCAGGAGGCCCTACAAAGGATGTGGCCGTACGGTCTGGAGCCGGACGGTACACCGACACCTCCATGGCAACCCATCAGTGTTCGCCCTGTTCAGACGACAGATACCGCCAGCCACGTCGTAGAGGACGCCGTCATTGCGGCTGGTGACGATCCTGCTGGCTACGAATAAGCCAGCAGGATCGGTGACGCGGTTCTTACCGGCACCCCCTCACGCAGTGCTACATGTCCATTGGCCGTAGCTGTACGAGAACAGGGCCGAGGAGTGCGCCACCGCCGCGGCCAAGTCCCGGGAGCCGCCGCGTTGATCGCGGACGGCAGCGACGAATACCGCGGGACCTACCGGCGCATCCTCGACGCCGGCCACCCCGTCCTGACCGTCCCCGACACCGACCCGGGCACTGTCGCCGAGCAGCTGCGCCCCAACCTGGACCAGGCCCACGAGCACCGTCGGCGCCAGGTCGGGCAGACGCTCAGCCTGGCCGCCGGCGCCTGACCTCGCACAGCACCAACGAAAAGCGGCGCCCGAAGCCATAAGAGGTGGCTCCGGGCGCCGCTTCGACTGCAGGCCCTGTGCTCACGAACAGACGCAGCTCATGCGCGGTGATCAGCCGCTTGAACCGCGGATACGCGGTCCGTTTAATCGACGTCACAACCCGCCCCAGGCCCGAGACGACGCTCAACATCACCACCAACGGCACTGAGCCGAATGGGCGACGGCCGACGAGCGCTTCGACTACGGACTCTCCCGCCTCCTGGGGGCGTGAAGGAGGGCGCGGCCCGTCCTCGCGGGAGACCCGCGCGCTCTCAGGCGCCGACGCCGAGTTCGGTGCGGGTGCGGTGGAGGAAAGCGCGCACGGCGGGCTCGCGCCGCCAAGGGGCGAGGGCCGTGCTGAACTCGCGGACGTAGTCCTTGGCCCGGCTGGACCGGACGCGGGCCAGGATCTCGACGGACCGGTTGCCCAGTTCGAGACCGTGGTCCAGATCGCGGGCCTGGAGATGGGCGGTCCCGACAATGGCGAGCCGCATGCCGACGGAGCGGGTGAAGACACCGGGTGGCATCGCGGCGGCCTGCTGGTTCCAGGCCAGGGCCGCCGTGGGGTTCCTCAGGTCACGGAAGATCTCGGAGGCGTCCGCCGAGAGACGGGCATGGTGGTAGAAGTCGATCCAGCCGGGCTCGTCGCCGCTGTCGGCACCGGCCCGGCCCAGCAGGTCCTCGGACGAGGCGAGAGCACGGGAAGCGGCCCGGGCGTCGTTCGCGCGGGCGTGAGCGCGGGCCTCGATGAGTCTGGTGAAGGCCAGCACCCTCGGGGCCGCCCGGCCCTCGGCCCGGTTGAAGGCGCCTTGGGCCATGTCCACGGCCTCGGAGGCGAAGCCCCGCATCAGCGTCTGCATGGCCATGGTGGTCAGCACGTAACAGCCCAGCTGTACGTCGCCGCCGGCGCGGGCGAGGCGAAGAGCCTGGATGAAGTGCCGCTGGGCGGGTTCGTGCTCGCCGACGTCGAACGCGGTCCAGCCCGCCAGGCGCGACAGTTCAGCGGTCACGGAGAAGAGTTCCCGGCCGATCTCGTCGGAGAAGCTGCCCTCCAGCAGCGGGGTCGCCCGGTGTTCGAGACAGGCGGTGACGGAGTTGGCCTTCCAGCTCCCGCCGCCGTATTTGGAGTCCCAGCGGCGGGCGTCGTCGGCGGCCTCGCGCAGTTCGTCCAGGTCGGCCCGGCCGACCTTCCCGCCGCCCCGGTGGTCGGCGGCCTCATCGCAGGGGGCGACCAGCCAGCGGGTGACCGGAGTGGTGAACGCGGACACGGCGAAACCGGATCCGGCTCGGGCGAGGAAGTCGCGGCGGTTCACGGAGCTCCAGAACGAAGTGGCGACGCGGACGGCGTCGGCGGGATCTCTGGGGAAATCCAACCCCACATCCGCGTCGATCGTCTCCGCCTCGCCCATCCCGATCTCGGAGAGGCCGACCAGCCGCCCGAGCCTCTCGCCGATGGCCTGGGCCAGTAGCTGCGGCACCGGCCACTTCGGGGTCATTCCACGGCGGCACCAGTTCGCGACGGACGTGTGTGAGTAGTCCGTCTCCAACCCGGCCGTGCGGGCGAGCTGGTTGACGCGGTGGGCCAGGGACTTGTGGCTCGCGCCGCAGCCCTCGATGAGCCGGGCCAGGTCCACGTTGGGCGGACGGGTCCGGCGGGTGGTCGATGCCACGGCCTGCCCCCTTGCCGGTGAGCGTGACTCACGTGTTCCGCGTGTCGGGGCACCGACGATATTCCTCCCCGGCGGACCGCGAACCGCCTTCGCGAGTTGTGAGCCCCCCTGCGAGCCCTCCCCGCGACCTCGTCGGGCGGCTGTGATGAGAGCCCAGGCCGTCGCCGGAACGGATCTCCTTCCGGTGGTCTCCGGCGCCAAGGCGCCACCTGACTCGCTGTCCGGCCGCCCGGCCCGCCTGACCACCTCCTCCACGGAGGCCGCCCGGCCCGCCTGACCACCTCCTCCACGGGCCGCCGGACGGCGGCGGCCCCCATCCGGAAGGACACGCTCGTGAAACTCACCGTCATCGGCTGCGGCCACCTCGGCGCCACCCACGCCGCCTGCATGGCCGAACTCGGCCACGAAGTCCTGGGCATGGACGCCGACATGGACAAGGTCCACGTCCTCAACTCCGGCAGGGCCCCGTTCTTCGAACGAGACCTCGACGACCTCCTGGCCCACCACACGGCCAGTGGCCGGCTGAGGTTCACCGCGTCCTATGCGGAGGCCGCCGCCTTCGCCGACCTGCACTTCATCGCCGTCGGCACGCCGCAGCGGCCCGGCGGGAACGCCTACGACCTCTCCCACCTGTTCTCCGCCGTCCGTCAACTCGCCGCCCGGCTCCGCGATCCGGCCGTGGTCACGGTCAAGTCCACCGTCCCGGTCGGCACGGCGCCCCAGGTCCGGGACCTCCTGCACGCACACGCGCCCGCCGGGGACACCGTCGAAGTCGCCTGGAGCCCGGAGTTCCTGCGGGAGGCCTTCGCTGTCGAGGACACCCTCCGCCCCGACCGGCTCGTCCTGGGTTTCGACGCCGAGCATTCCCGGGCCGAGGCCGTGCTGCGGCAGTGCTTCGAGAAGATCATCGGGTCCGGGACACCGACCGTCGTCACCGACTGGGCCACCGCCGAACTCGCGAAGTCCTCGGCGAACGCCTTCCTCGCCGTGAAGATCTCCTTCATCAACGCGATGGCCGAAGTCTGTGAGGCCTCCGGCGCCGATGTCGGCGAGCTCGCCGACATCCTCGGTCATGACGCCCGCATCGGACGCGGCGGCATGCGCCCCGGCCTCGGCTTCGGGGGCGGCTGCCTGCCCAAGGACATCCGGGGCTTCATGGCCCGCGCGGGTGAACTCGGCGTCGGTCAGGCCCTGACGCTCCTCCGTGAGGCCGACGCGATCAACACCCGTATCCGCAAGCGCATGGTCGACCTCGCCCTCGACCAGTGCGGCGGCGACGTCGGCGGCAGGAGGATCACCGTTTGGGGCGCCGCCTTCAAGCCCGGCACCGACGACATCCGGGACTCCCCGGCCCTCGCCGTCGCCCACAGGCTCCACGAGCTCGGCGCCGCCGTCACGGTCACCGACCCCAAGGCTCTGGACAACGCCCGCAAGGCACACCCCGAGCTCGACTGCATCGACGATGCCGGTGCCGCCGTCCAGGACACCGACCTGCTGCTGCACCTCACCGAGTGGCCGCAGTTCAGCGACGTCGACCCGGGCCCACTCGCCATCCGGGCAGGACGGCCGACAGTGATCGACGGCCGGGGCACCCTCGATGCCTCCGCCTGGCGCGAGGCCGGATGGACCTACAGGGCCCTCGGCCGCCCCTGACATCCGGGGCCGGCGACCGGCGAGGGAAACGCGGTGGGCTCCGCGTGCCGCTCAC